>JALRBE010000057.1 GCA_023262335.1 Candidatus Saccharimonadia bacterium
CCGTTTCGTCGCAGCTGGTTTCTATGCCAAGGATTTTCATCTGTTACTACTGTAGCAGATTAGTTCGCCGCCGCTTCGTAACCGGCGAACGCCGTGGCACCGACACCGAGTTTGTTCACGAAGTCGAAAGTTTTGAGGCGCAGGGGTACCGCGGCGTCAACGAGCGCGTAAAAATCCGCTATGCCGTGCGCGGTGGCAACTTCCTTTTTGAGCGCGATCCATTCGGGCAGCACGTCTTCGGTGATGGCGCCTTCGTCCCAGGCGGCGTCAAGCATGCGGCCGCAGCCGCGCACCCAGTCGTCGTAGCGCGCCAAGAGTTCGGCCTCGCTGTGGCTGGCGCCCGGTTCGTAGTCGGGGCCTTGGCGTCCGGCGAGCGACTCTCGTTCCAGGCCGGCAAGTTCTTCGAACAATGGCTCAGGCTCTACTGTGGCGGGTAGGTCGTAGCGGTCAGCGGCAAGCGCGACCGAGCCGACGGCCAGAGGCGTGCCGGCGTCAAACGGCAGTTCATAACCGTTTGTTTCGGGGGAATCGTACAGGCGTTCCCACGGGAGTTCCTGTGGAGTTTGAGAGGGGTAATTGGCTGATGGTTCGTGATTGTTCATGCCGGTTCCTTCGTATGATTTCATTATACCATAAAAATAATAATTAAGCAATGGTGCGGTCGAAAATGATAGAATAAAAGCATGAAACGACAGTTGGTCAAAGGGGTACGAAAAGCGCTGCCGGCAGGGGCGGTCAAAAAAATGGAGGAACACTACCGCAAGGGACGCGTTCGTTTGGTGAGCGCCCGCTACGGTCATCCTGCGAGGAGCCTCAAGGTCATCGCGGTTACGGGCACGAACGGCAAAACCACCACGCTCAACTTCATAAACGAGATCCTCAAAGAGGCTGGCCATAAGACGGCCATGTTTACCACGGCGGTCATCGAGGTGGCTGGCGACCGGCAAATCAACGAATACAACGCCACGATTCCGACGACCGACCAGATCACCCGCTTTTTCCGCGCGGCCAAGAACGCCAAGGTGGATTACGTGGTGCTCGAAGTCACCAGCCATGCGCTCGACCAGCACAAGCTCGACGGCGTGCCGATTCATATGGCCGTCATGACCAACCTGACGCAGGACCACCTGGATTATCACAAGACCATGGACGCGTACGCGGCAGCCAAGGCCAAACTGTTCGCGTTGGAGCCGGAATTCATCGTGCTGAACCGCGACGATGACTGGTTCGACTACTATGACCAGTTCCCGGCCGCCTCGCAAAAGATCACCTACGGCAAGCATGCCGAGGCAGAAGCCAAGATCGACCGCGTCAAGCTGTACCGCAAGGGCAGCGAAGCCACCGTGGTCATCGACCACCAAACCAAGCTCGACATGGCCACGGCGCTGCCGGGCGAATTCAACGTGTACAACATGACCGCTGCTGCCGCCGCGTCGTACCTGCTGGGCGTGTCGGTCACGGATATCATCGAGGGCGCCGCTAACTTGGAAGAAGTGCCTGGCCGGTTCGAGCGGGTCGTCGACGGCCTGGACTACGACGTGATCGTCGACTACGCGCATACGCCGGACGCGCTGGAGAAGTTCCTGGGAGCTGCCAAGGAGATCACCAAGAACCGCGTGATTCTGGTGTTCGGCGCCACCGGCGACCGCGACAAAGGCAAACGGCCGATCATGGGCGCCATCGCCGCCAAGCTGGCCGACCGCATATTTTTGACCGACGAAGAAAGCTACACCGAAGATCCTGCGTCCATACGGGCCGAGGTCTTCAAGGGTATCGATGACGCGAATGGTGCTATGAAGGCCACGGAAATCGCCGATCGCCGCGAGGCAATCAAAAAAGCGTTGTCAGTCGCCAAAAAAGGCGACACCGTGCTGATTACCGGCATGGGTCACGAGCGGTTCCGTATAGAAAACGGCAAGAAAATCCCTTGGAATGACGCCGACGTCGTGCGCGAACTCTTGGCCGCTAAAAAATAGGCCTCCAATTGTGAAACGTAAAACGCCATCACCGGTACGGTAATGGCGGGGTGCTTAGCACGTTTGGTGCGGCTGCAAGATGAAGAAGCTCCGGGCGTCTTCGTAGGTCAGGTCGAACGCGCAGACGAACATCGAGCGCGACAACAGCATGACGCTGACGAGCCGGCTGTCGCGGCTGCGCTCGGCGAACGCCGTGCAACCGTCCTTTAGCCGCGCGATTCCCAAAAGCCCTGCCGTGTCGCTGCTCGGGATGGCTCGGTGCCAGCCCGTGACTGCCAGGTCGTCGCCCAGTACCGCTTTGAGGTCCACGGGTTGCCGCGACGAAAGCTTTTCGAACGAGTAGGTGTCGACGAAGTCCTGGTCTCGTTCGCTCATGACGAGCACGAGCGACAAGGGAATCGGATCGTCGCCTTTCGCTTGTCCGGCAACGGTGTCTGGCCTGCCGACGGCCGCCATGACGCACAAGTTGATAACGGCCACGCACGCTACCAAAATACGAAGTACCACGCGAGCACTCATGGGGTAATCATACGGGGTTTCGGGGTAAAATCAATACCAACTGTCGCCGTGGCGCTGCCGCCACAGGCGTTTTGCCAGGCGCTCGCCGAACTTTGCCCACAACTTGTAGTGCCATGGCTTCGTCGCCACGTCGTACGCTCCCACGTAATCGGTGACCTGCTTGTTGAAGCTGGTCTTGAACCGCCCGATACCGTAGTGCGGGTGCGTCGGGTCGTCGATGCGGTCGCTCGGTGGCGCGCCGCAAAGGTCGTGCAGCAGCGAGCCGCGTTCCTTGGCCCACTGCATGACGTGCCACTGCAGCAGGTGGGTCACGCCGTACGCGCCGTCCACGCGCACGCTGGCGCCGTCCTTGTAGGTGCTTTTGTTGCCGAATACCAGGGCGAAGGCGCCGGCGACCACTTTGCCGTCGAATTCCGCGAAGAACAGTTGGCCGTTGCCGCCGTCTGCGTACCGTTGCCAAAATGCCCGGTAATATTCATACGCCCGGATGCTGCCGGCAAATCCTTGGTGAGTTGCCGTTTGCGCGAGCAAATCGTAAAACGTCTTGCAGTTTTCGTCGGTCGTCTCGGCCTGTCGCACGGTCACGCCGTCGCGTTCGGCACGGTGGATGGCATGGCGGCCCTTTTGGTTGAACGCTTTCATGACGTCGTCAAGGCTCGGCGCCAAATCCACCGTCACGGTAGAAAAGTTCGGTTGGATGGGGTGGACCGGCAGCAGGCCTAGTCCTTTCAGTGTGCTCACCGTCTCGTCGGTCTTTGCCAGTTCCGGTTCGAGTTTTGCCGCGAACGCGCCGTTTTTGGCCGCGAACGTCCGCAAAGCGGGCAGCAGTCCGGCAAGCTGCTCCGTGTCCGTCACTCCTGGGCCTTTGGGGAGGTACCACAGTTTGCCAAGCCCGAAGACCGGCTTTTCAAGAATCGTCAGCGCGATGTCGCCCGCTATGACGAACCGCGGTTTCCACCCGCCAAGCGTCTTTTGCTCGGCGAAGTCCGTGCCCTGAAAGACGTTACCGCCATCGGGGTTAGCGAGTATTTTTTCGTTCCAATCGGCTGTTTCGGCAGCGGTCGCGAATCGTGGTTCCATTGTCTCTACTATACCGAAAGCCCGCGCCGGGGGCTATAATGGCACAGTATGGGAAACGTATTTTCAATGAATGACATCCGCGGTCGTGCCGACGACTCGCTGACGGCTGAGTATGCTTGGAACATCGGCAAAGCGCTGGCAGATTGGCTGCCAAGCGACGGGGAAGTAATTATCGTGGCCAGCCCGAACGCGAACGGCACCATAGCGCACGCGCTGCGCGAGGGCGTGCAGCTGCAGGGCAGGGACGTCGCACGCGCCGATCAGGCCGATCGCCAAGCGGTCATCGCCGGCATCATCGAGCGTCATGCCGCGGGCGGCGCGTTCGTATCGCACGACGACGCCGGCGGGCTCGAAGTGATTGAGCTGTTCAACGCCCAAGGGGGCACGGTCACGACCGATTCCGGCCTGAGCGAGGTGAACCAGCTGATCGAAGCGGGCAACTTCATGCCGGCCACCGAAAAGGGCACGCTGGTGCCGCTTGCCGAGCAAGCTACCGAACGATAGTCACGGTGGCTTTTTCGTTGGGGTCGGCGGACGTTTCGACGACCACGAGCCCCTGCAAAGCTGAGCGCCCAAGGATGGCGCGGCTGCCGTCTTGGTTTTCGGTAATCCGCTGCACGGTCATCTCGACCGTTTCTTCGGTCGGTGCGGGTACTTCGTGGTGGCCGAGCACGGTCAGACTGAGCGTGCGGTCGCTCTCGTGCGGGTCGAACGCTTCATAGGCACGTTGAGAAACCCCCAGGCTGGTGGGGGGCAGAATCACGTCGTACGAGCGAGGACCGTTCATAAAACATACTATAAATTATTATAATCAAGACGTCAATTATGCTTTGCGCAGTTTCGCGAGCAGTCCAGGTATGATCGTCGCCTTTTGCGCCGCGTCGGCATCGCTCAGGCGGAACCGGCCGTCCGCGAATTCGCTGTCTTTGATGAGGGAGTACACCTTGAACGTGCCACGGGGATCCTTGGCGAAAGCTTCGTTCGCGCCGCCCTTGGCCTCGATTTCGGTCAGCGAGGCTTTGACGTCGATGTCGAGCGCCGGGTAGCCGGGTTCGGTCACGATAACGTCCTTGCCCTTGATATCTTCGTCGGTGCTAGCGGGACGGTTCGCGATGCCTGCGGCCGTAAGAATTTGCGCGAAGCCGAGTTCGTGCTGCGCGCCGCGGATACATGCCGCCAGCGTGCGGCCAGCGCCGACACGGCCGTTCTTTTCGACCGACATCGGGATCAGCTCGCCAAGGCTCTTATGAAGCCCGGCTGCCTGCGGGTTCCACTGGATACCGAACTCGCGGACGTGGCCGTTGAATTCGCTGGCTTGGCGGAGC
>JALRBE010000058.1 GCA_023262335.1 Candidatus Saccharimonadia bacterium
CATATAAGGCTCTCAAACCTGTGTGTGGGTTTGCTCGCATGAGCTGTTTCGTCTTTTTGATTCTCGCAGTTGAAGTGTTTTGCTTCGAACTGTTAATGATTATATATCAAGATCGTCGAGTTCTTCAAGCTCTTTGCGCGACTTTTTAGCGTAGTCGGATTCGTTATCCACAGAATCATCGGTCGCGCTGTCCACAGGCTTGCCAGAACCGTCATCATCTTGGCTCGTATATCCTTGGCCGCCGTCGTATCCATCGCGGCCGCCGTCGCTGTTGACGATCTTCAGGTTGTAGCGCGCGTCGTTCTTGGTGCCGAGCGCTCGCAGCAACGTGCGCAGGCTCTGCGCGGTAATGCCACGCTTGCCAATGACCCGGCCCAAGTCTTCCGGGTTGACCGTGAGCGATAGCAGTACGCCTTTTTCATCGATGATCCGTTCGACGATAACGTCGTCAGGGTGCCCCACCAATGACTTTACGATATATTCTACAAATTGCTGGTCTATCGTCGACATGCTTGCCTCCTTACGGTCACGCTCAGTATTATCGTAGTCCCATTATAGCATGAGCAAGACGGGCAACGACGAGCTCACGCGGTCTTCTTAGCAACCTCATGCGGTGTTTCATGTACCGACAGCGAGCCAAGTGGATAATCGCATATACGTATCATAATATTGACAAATTATTACACTTGTGCTATAATTATAATCATGACCGGTTACCAATGACCGGCACGTACCCTGAAAGGGACCTCATGACCAACGCCACCCAGTCCGACGCCCTGGCCAAGTTCTTCGTTGCCGCGAACCGCGAGTTCGACCGCATGGTCGAGCGCAGCGCGCGGGCGCAGCACCCGTGGGACGCGCACGACATCGCCGCCGGCAAGATCTACGTCACCGCGCTGGTCTACGGACCGCAGTGGGAGTTGTGCTCCATCGACATCCTGAGCGATCGCCGCAAGGTGCTCACGCAGGAATCGGTGGCGACCGCCTACCTGGTGACGCCCGAGGCGCACGTGAACCTACCCGGACCCTTCACGGGTGACGACGGCTTCGTCTACGCCCCGCTCGACGAGCTCGAGTGGTGGGACGAGACGCTGGCCAAGCAGGAGCCGTACGCCGCGCGGATCAAGGAGCGCCAGACGAGCGGTGCCAAGCGCGGCGGCCAGTCCAAGCGACGCAGCCCCAAGCGCGGCCCGCGGAGGCCGGCGGTTGCCCCCGCAGCCAAGGAATCCGCCACGGCGCCGAGCATGCCGGCCGCGCAGGTAGACCTCAGCATCGCCATGCTGAAGCAACACCTGAGCAGCCAGCCCACGACGCTCGTGACCGGCGGTAGCTCCAACAGCTGACCTCACCCCTTTCACCCCCGACCCCCACGCACATGCCATGTGCGGCGGGGGTCTTTTCGTTTGTGGACTTTTTTATTATTTTATTACAAAACTATTGACTTTTTATTAAACTTATGCTATAATGTAATCACACAGTCGGAACAGCCGACTAGAAAGCCCTGGAAGGGGTACAATATGGCCAGCAATCGCAGCATCCCCGGTGGCGTCATCGTCAAGGGCGACAACCTGATGGACCTGGTCCGTCAGGATCGCCGCTCCGAGCAGTACGCCCACCGCGCCGCGCCCAAGCGCCCGACCCCGCGTCAGCAGTCGGACCGCGCCGTCGAGCTGATCGGCTCGTACGGCCTCGACCCGGCAGCCGCTCGCGTGGCCAACTCGGTCGCGAAGGCGTTCCTGGCGGCCAAGCGCACCGGAGACGACTCGCGGACGAAGGTGGCCAAGGAGATGGTCAAGGAGTGGTGGACCAACGCCAGCGCCGACAAGCGCGGCAACATCCACCAGACCGATCTGAACAACGGTCTCGCGGCCGGCGCCAAGGCGCTGAACGCCGCCGGTCGTGAGCTCTTCGCCGCCTTCGAGGACGCGGTCATCGCGTTCGAGATGAAGCGCGAGGAACTCGCCTCCGTCTGACCCCCTTCCACCCCGGCCCCCGGACTCACCATCGACGGTGTTTCCGGGGGCCGCTCTCGTTCCCAACAAAAAAGCCCCGCTCATTTGCGGGGCGTTTTCGTTCAGCGGTATTATTCCGCTTTTTCTTCGGCGGGAGCTTCGGCAGCCGTCTCTTCAGCGACTCCTTCGGCCTCTTCGACTTCTTCGACCTCTTCTTTTGGCTGGTTCTTGCGCAGCTTTTCGGCGTTCTTGATCGACTTCTGCTTGCTTGAATCAACGTCCTTTACCCAGCTTGGCAACTTGACGCTTTCTTGCTTCAGCAGCTTGACTACGCGAGGCGTTGGCTGAGCGCCGTTGCCAAGGTACTTTTCTACGGCATCCTTTTGCAGGCTGACTTCTTTGGTATGAGGGTTATAGCTACCGACATAGGCAACAACGCGGCCGCTCGATGGGTGGCGCTGTGATTCCTGGACGGCGACACGGTACACAGGGTAGCCCTTGCGACCGATACGTTGCAAACGAATTGCGAGCATATTAAATCAAATTTCCTTACTTCTCTATTAGAGTTGTCTCTAGTTCTCGATAGATTGTACATGGTTTCGCCCCTGATGTCAATCTGTAACATTATGCTATCCTGAGTACATGCAACCTCCAAAACGGCAATCAAAAATATACCTGTACATTTGCCTTGTCGCCGTGGTACTCACGATCTTTTACGTGATTCTTGCTGCGATGGGCACGCTTTCCGAATTGATAGAAGTGACAAACAGCGGACTTGTCGCCAGAATCGCCATCTTAGCCCCGTTAGCGCTGCTTTTTGGAGCGGCAATCAGCGGCCTCGCGCATAGGGCATCCCGGCAACGCGCGCAAGGTAACGTCGCGCCAAAACCCTCATCAATCATTGGCGCTACCTTGCTCTGGATCGTGCTTGCTGCCCTTATCGCTCCGCCTTTGACAATTGCCATCCTTTTCTTGTTCGTCCTGTAGATTCGGCACCTGCATTGTGGTAATTATAACATTTAAATGTTATAATATAGCAATCCTACAGAAAGGACGTTCATTCATGACCGAGCCCATGCCTGGAACCGACCAGGTTCTGTCGCTCGCTGGTGCCATGGAAATCATGGACCGCCAGGAATCCACCTTGTGGCTCAAAGCGCGGGCAATCCTGCAACGCCATGGCCGCCGCCTCAAGAAGGTTACGAGTGGCACCACGACCTACCGCGTATCGCCCACGATCGGGCACATCGTAGACGGTACGGTGCATCGCTTCGCGCTCGCAGCGCTTGCCGACAACGACGGCAAACTGACCGAAGAGACGTACGTGGTGGTAAACGACAGGTTTTCGACGCCGCTCACCATTGCCAAATCGGCAGATAGTAAGGCGCCGCTGTATATCACCGACGACATCAACCAGGTGCCCATAGACATCGACGACATCGACGCCGTTCTCGACAAGATCGCCAGCGAAGTCGCGCAGCAAGCCGAAAACCGCCGCGGCGAGCAGAAGTTCGCAGTCATCTGCGCTGTCGTCGTCACTCTCATCGGGCTCATCTGTTGGGGGGCGAGCAGCTGCGATACCTCGGCACCGTTCCTCCAGGAACGTAAAGCCGAAGTCGCCGCGTTCGAAGCCGCTCACCCTGGCCACGTGCTAGATGGCACGCGCGTCGAAATCGGCGCCAAGTCGTTCCCGCTGCCACCCGGCGGCCCTGACCTGGCACTCGGCGTGCCGCCGAACTGGAGCGCTGACGGTCTCGACATCGAAGACCTGTCCGACAAGGCGCGGTCCTACGGCGTTACGGGCGGCGAATGCCGCGACGTCGGCTACGTGCCCGGCAGCAGCCATCTGCTCGCCGAAACCGACGCGCCTGTGGGCATCGTCACGGTCAGCGTGGGTGCCGACGGCGGCACGCAGGTTTGCGCCGCCGACCCCGAAAACAGAGGCATTGACGCGCAGTGGTACTCGGTCCTGCTGCAAACCCAGCCCAACGCGTAACACGCGAAACCCCGGCCAAGCGCCGGGGTCTTTTATTGCTCAAGTGCAGCCGATTACTTGCCGCGTTTTTCGTAGGCCGTCAGCGCCGCCTTGGCCGCCTCTTGCTGCGCGTTCTGCTTGCTACTGCCGCTGCCCTTGCCCATCAGCTTGTCGCCCACGTACACGCCCAGCATGAACACTTTGTCGTGGTCGGGGCCTTCTTCGCCGAGCACCTTGTAGACCGGCGTGTGGCCGTCAATGCGCTGCGAAACCTCTTGCAAATGCGACTTAGGGTCGCGCCAGCTGCCGGATTCCAGAATCGATTCCAGCTTTGACGTAATATGTTTGGTGATGAATTTGTCGGCGTCGTCATAGCCGCGCTCCAGGTAAATGGCACCGATCAGCGCCTCGAACGCGTTCGCCAGTATCTGCTGGCGCGCGCGGTCGCTGCCGTTCTTTTCGCCACGGCTCATGCGCAGCAGCGGCTCGTACCCAAGCAGTCCGCCGGCTTCGCCGATGCTTTCGGTGCGCACCAGGCTCGAACGCCAACTTGTCAGAATGCCTTCCGGCTCGGAGTGATTGCGGTACAAATAATCGGTGACCGAAAGCTCCAGCACGGCGTCACCCAAAAATTCCAAGCGCTCGTTATGCTCGCTCACGCTCTTTTTATGTTCGTTCACGTAGCTGCGGTGCGTCAAAGCCGTCACCAAATAATCGATGGTCTTGAACTCGAACCCAAGCTTTTCCTTGGCGAATTCCTGGTACGGGCCTATTTGCATGCCGCTCATCGTGCAGTCTCCGACTGCAGTAGCTCGTAGGTAGTAGGTAGTAGGTAGACGTTCTCACTGGTCAGAGTATTTATTGCCATCAACTTCCCTACGATATACAATTTACTATCTACCATTTACTATAGCCCTTCTTGCCTTATGCGCTTCATAGCCAAAAGCATCAGCTTGCCGATGT
>JALRBE010000059.1 GCA_023262335.1 Candidatus Saccharimonadia bacterium
ATGTCTTCGTATTCGATTTCGTCCAAAGCGTCGTGGAATTTGAACCACTTGATGTCGTTCATCCATTCTTCTTTTTTGATGTCGTTCGTGTCGCCCAACGCTTTTACCAAGTAAATCTGCGTGGTCATGAGCACCAGTTTGTCGATGCGGCGGTAGCGAAAATGAATCTTGCCGAGCCACCCGAGCACCTCGACGTTCTTAAGGCCGGCCTCCTCGCCGATTTCACGCTTGGCCGTTTGCTGCGCCGTCTCGCCTTCTTCGATGTGCCCTTTCGGAATGGTCCAGCGATCTTTGGCGTCCTGGATCAGCAAAATCTCGACCTGGCCGTTCTTGTCGCGGCGATACACTATGCCGCCCGCGGTCGGTTCGCGGACGATTTCTTGGATTGAGGGCTTACCCCTGTTGAAATACTGCTTGAATCGGTTAAACTTTGGCGTCGGCATCCGTCGATTCCTCGACAAGCGTTCGGTACGCGGTACCCAGTACCCCGTTGATGAACTTGCTTGAATTGTCAGAACCAAACGCTTTAGCTAATTCGACGGCCTCGTTGATCGCGACCTTCGGCGGAACTTGGTCGGCGCGGTACAAAAGTTCGTACAAACCGAGGCGCAAAATGTTGCGGTCGATGCGCGCGATCTGCTCGAGCGGCCACTCAGGAGCCAGCGGACGGATATGATTGTCCAATGCCTCTTGGTTTTCCAAAGTGCCGTGTACCAGGCCCGAGACGAACTCTTTGTCGTCGATCTCTTCCTGGTACCGTTCGAGGTTGCGGCTGAGGATTTCGTCAATCTCCGCGCTTTTGTCTTCGCTGCTAATACGGAACTCGTATTCATACAACGACTGAAGCGCGACGATTCTGCCCAAATGACGATTCGATGCCATTACTGTGTTGGTTCTTTCTTGTTAATGATTTCTCTTAATATAGCCTAAAACGGTTTACTTGGCGAGTTTTTTGCCAGTCTCGTTCTTGGTCGTTTTCACCTTTACGGGTGAGGTGCCGTTCACGCGGCGAGCCAGCTTGAGCACCAAGTGGCTGCGGCGGAGACCCGTCTTGCGCGGGCTGCTCTGTTTTTTCGGTTGTGCCATGGAAAGTTCTCCTTCTACGGGCGTTTATATATACTTGGGGCTCATTATAACAGATTTGTCGCGCCACCTCAAGGCACATTGTGAGGTTGCACCGTTTATGGCATAATAAGAACGTTGGCCCGAAGCCGTTCATCGGCGACATCCGGCTTATCGCACCTACCGACCGCTACCGGGAGGCACCCATGCCCGTCACCTACGTTACCGACTCGGCGCCGGCGTTGTTCGGCCTGCTCTTGTTCATCGAATGCATGGCCGCGCTGTACGTTGCCACCAAGAGCGATCAACCAGCCAGGTTGGCTATCAAGGCGTTCTTGCAGTGGAGTTTCGTCATTGCGGCGATCGGCTTCATCGGCACGGTCGTGTTCGGCTTCGGCGGGTCACCGACCAGCAGCGCGCTCATGTCGCTCACCGGCCTGAACCTCGTGTTCGCCCTGGCGTACGTCATGATCGACAACCACCGGCACCCGGAAGATATCGTGCGGTCCGAAAACGACCTGCGATAGCCTTCAGCTTGCCACCCCAGCCCCCGTTACGGGGGCTATTTTCATGGCCTGATATATGCATAAACTATTGCTTTTTTATTGTACTTATGGTATAATGTAATTACGTCGACTGACGACCCCCGGGTCTCGTCGACCCGAACCCTACACAACTACCGGAAGGCACGCAAGTGACCCGTATCTCCATGATCCGTGCGCTCTCGCTCACCATCCTCAGCTTCACTGCGATTTACATCGTCGGAGGCCTGATCAGCAGCGCCATCGCCAACGAGCCGACCGAGGAACAGATCGCGAACTCCCAGTGCGTCACCGTCACGGTGACGGCCGGCGAGAGCGCGACCACTGCCATGCTCGGCGCCGGCCCCGATCTCATCGCGGCCGGCGTCGACATGAAGCCGGGCGAGTTCGACCCGGACGGCCTGCAGGACGCAGCCGTCGCGGTCAACGCCGAGTTCGGCGGCACCGTGCCGGTCGGCGGCAAGATTCGCTTCTGCGCCGCACCCGACAAGGTGATCAGCGCCGAGCGGATTTCCGGCTGATTCACTGGGTTCTCCACTGCCCGAAGACATGTTCTTCGGGCAGTTCCCTTTTGTAAGACTATTTGACGACGATATTAACCAGCTTGCCTGGCACGTAAATGACCTTTGCGACTTGTTTGTCCTGCGTAAAGGATTGAACATGCTCGTCCGCGAGCGCGAGTTCTTCTATGGATTCCTTGCCTAAATCAGTAGCGACTTCCAGGCGGGCGCGCAGCTTGCCGTTGACCTGCACGATGACCGTCATGGTGTCGCTCACCAAATACGCGTCGTCCCACTGCGGCCAGCTGTCGCGATTGACCGTACCGTCGTTACTCAGCTGATGCCAGAGCTCTTCGGCCAGGTGCGGCGCGAACGGCGCGACCAGCGCGACCAATGATTCCAACGCGAACTTCCAATTGGCGCGGTCACCGAACGAATCCTTGGCTTTCAATTCGTACAGTTCGTTGGTGGCCTTCATCATGGCAGCTATGGCGGTATTGTACTTTTGGTCCTCCAGATCGGCCGTGACCTTGCGGATGGCCGGGTGGATTATCCTGAGCACAGCATCGGACGCGTCGCCTTGGGTGGCCGCGGCGTATTCCTGCACGAGGGTCCACACGCGGTTCAAGAACCGGTAACTGCCCGGTACGCCTTGGGAGTCCCAGCGGGCGCTGAACTCGAGCGGGGCGGCAAACATCAGGTACGTGCGCAGCGCGTCGGCGCCATAGCCGCTGTTGATAATTTCGAGCGGGTCGATACCATTGCCCTTGGACTTCGAGAACGCGCTGCCGTCGCTGGCTGTCACTTTGCCGTTGAACAGGAACCGCTTGAACGGCTCGGGGTTGTTCACCAAGCCGAGCTTGTGCAAAAAGCGCGTGATGAAGCGGGCGTAGATCATATGCGCCGTAGCGTGGTCGCCGCCATTATAGAAGTCAACCGGCATCCATTCGTTCGCGATGGCCGAGTCAAAAATCTTCTCGCTGTTGTTCGGGTCGAGGTAGCGCAAGAAGTACCAGCTGCTGCAAATGTACGTGTCGAGCGTGTCGGTTTCGCGTTCGGCCGGGCCGCCGCACTTTGGGCAGCTCACGTGCAGCCAATCGGTCGCCGTCGCCAGCGCGCTGCGGCCGTCGCCGCTCGGCGCGAAGTTCTGCAGTTCCGGCAATACCACCGGCAGGTCTTCGTCGGGAACGAGCTGAATGCCGTCTTTTTGGCAGGTAACCACGGGAATCGGCGCGCCCCAATAGCGTTGGCGGCTGACCGACCAGTCGCGGATCTTGAAGGTGGTTTTCGACTCGCCAATGCTTTCCTCTTCCAACCACGCCACGATCTTCTCGCG
The DNA here is from genome assembly GCA_023262335.1 of Candidatus Saccharimonadia bacterium. Taxonomy (GTDB): domain Bacteria; phylum Patescibacteriota; class Saccharimonadia; order Saccharimonadales; family Saccharimonadaceae; genus UBA2112. The sequence goes on from JALRBE010000059.1 coordinate 3,441, forward strand.
GGCGTCGTTCGCGTTCAAACCGTCAAAGTCTCCCGAGTTCACGAGCGTGCCGTCATCGGCCACCACGGGCACGGCATTCAGGCCGAACTTTTCGGCGAACGCTTGGTCGCGCTCGTCGTGCGCCGGCACCGCCATGATAGCCCCGGTACCGTAGCCGTACAGCACGTAATCAGCGGTCCATACGGGGATTTTTTCGCCGGTTGCCGGATTCGTGGCATAGGTGCCAGTGAAGGTACCTGATTTTTCTTTGTTGTCGGCCATGCGTTCGAGTTCGGACTTTTTGGTCGATTCTTTAACATAGGCATCCACTACAGCTTTTTGCTCGGCCGTCGTCAAAGCGGCAAGTTGCGGGTGTTCCGGCGCGACCACCAGGAACGTGGCGCCGAACAACGTATCGGGACGCGTGGTGAACGCGGCCACTACCTGGCTCCGCAGTTCAAAATCGTAAATAGTGAACTCGGTGTCGAGCGTGACTGACTCGCCGTAGTAGCGACGGTAATCAGCGAGCTTCTGCTCCTCCGTATCGTACTGTTCATGCCCTTCGAGATCGATCGGGATCTGGCCGAGCGCCATGGTTCGTACTTGGGTGATTTCGGCGACGGCGAACGACGCCACGTCATCCTTCGACTTGCGCGTTTGCAGCAAGGCGTACTCGCCGACCGCAAGGTCTTTGGCCTCCAAGCGGACGGTAGAAGTCTTTTCGCCGCGAAGAATCATGTCGGTCAGCTCCGGCGTGAACTTCAAAGTGTCTTTGGTATCGTGCGGATCGCCGACCACGAAGTCGATTTGCGCGCCTTGCGATTTGCCGATCCAGTTCTTTTGCGCCAATTTGACCGTGTCCGTCCAGTCGAGCGCGTCGGTCGCCTCCAGCAGTTCGTCGGCATACTCGGTAATCTTGAAAAACCACTGCTTGATCTCTTTTTTCGCCACCAGCGGATCGTCCGCGCCGTCATGCCGCCAGCACTTGCCATCGACCACCTGCTCGTTGCTCAAAACCGTTTTGTCGATGTCGCACCACCACTGCATGCGGGCGTCTTGGTAGGCCAGCCCGGCTTTGTACATCTGCGCGAAAATCCACTGCGTCCAGCGGTACTATTCCGGCGTGTGGGTCGCGATT
>JALRBE010000005.1:0-283 GCA_023262335.1 Candidatus Saccharimonadia bacterium
TCGGTCATAGAAAAGACGCGCCAGCGCTACAGCGACGAAGGCCGCGAGGCGCAGATCTTCCTTATAAGCAACGGCGGCTACATGGTGCTCATGAACCGCTACGACCCGCCCAAACGCGTCATTTACCAGGACATCGCCATCGCCAAAGAGGGCGACAGCGCGACGATCGCCGAAGTCAGCAAGACGCTCAACTCCGTGGGCTCCGACCAGATTCTTGACTATTTGATCGACCAGGCCGATCTGCTTGGTGCCAGCGACATTCACGTCGAAAACCAGCGCGAGT
>JALRBE010000005.1:293-27523 GCA_023262335.1 Candidatus Saccharimonadia bacterium
CGCATGCGTGTGGACGGCGCGTTGCACCCGGTGGCGCAGATCAACAAAGACAAGTACCGCATACTCATGGGTGCTATCGGCTCGCGCGCGAACATTTCGTCGGCGGCGAAGACGTCGCAGTCGGGGCATATCCAAAAAGATATCCACCGCGAAGGCGCGACTCACCTTTTGAACATTCGTATCGAAACCGTGCCGACCATGTACGGCCAAGACGCCGTGATGCGCCTTTTCAACTTCGATGAATCCATGCTGAACCTTGATTTGCTTGGCATTCCACCGAAGGAGCGCGCGCAGATCGACGAAATAACGCGGCATCCGCGCGGCATGATGATGATGGTCGGTCCGACCGGCTCTGGTAAGTCCACGACTTTGTATAGCATTTTGAACGCGCTGAACACGCCGGAGCGCAAGATTCTGACGCTTGAGGATCCGATCGAATATGGTATCAGCGGTATCGCGCAGATTCCGGTCGACACCACGCACGGCCAGACGTTCGCCGATGGCCTGCGTTCCATATTGCGCTTGGACCCCGACGTCGTGATGCTCGGTGAGATCCGTGACGTCGATACCGCGAAGACAGCCATCCAGGCGTCCATTACCGGTCACCTGGTGCTTAGCTCGTTCCACGCGAACTCCACGAGCGCCGCGTTCAGTCGTATGATCGGTATGATCGGTATCAACCCGATTTTCAGTTCGGCCATACGCTTGCTTATCGCGCAGCGGCTCGTTCGCCGTTTGTACGATCCGTCAAAAGAGGAATACGAGCCGGACGAAGCCACGAAACGCTGGGTACAAAAAACGCTCGAAGGCGTGTCGCCGGAGCGCATGAACGGCATTGATTTGAACGATTTCAAGCTGTGGCGCCCAAGGCCGCATGCCGATGCGCCGTTCGGTTTCAAGGGGCGAATCGTCGTGATGGAGCAAATGGTGGTGAACAGTCACATTCAAGCCTTCCTCCGCGGCGACATCGCCGACGCCAACCCGGAAGCCATAGAGGCCGAGGCAAAAAAATCCGCCGATCTCATCACGCTTATTCAGGCAGGCACGCTCGCGGCACTCCGCGGCGAAACCACGCTCGAAGAAGTGAACCGTTCCATTTAAAATTGATTTTTTAGTAATTTTATTGTAAATTATGTGAACGAACTATCCTGCAGTAAGGATCGATCTTTGAGAGGAATCGCATGAGAGCGAATGACGAACGAACCGGTCGCGATTATCGCACGATGATCGCCATCGCTGCCATGTTCATCCACGCGTTGTTCTGCGTGGCTTTGTTCCTGACAGGAATTGTCGTGCTTGCGAACAGCAAGCCGTACGACGGCGCGTCGTTGGTGACGCTCGTCGTGCTTGGCGGCATGTCGCTGGTCAGTTTTGGCAGTGCCGAACTTGCGAGCAGGGCATGTATCAACGTGCCGTCGCTCATACCCAAGCATGGTGCCTCTGTTGGCATGGCGTTCGGTTTGAGTGTCGGTATTGCGACGTTGCCTGTAACCTATGCGGTGCTGTTCATGGTACTTTCGGTGCTATTCGGCTGAACGTATAGCCGGGCACAGCCGCCCCCCACACGTCACGAACGGAGAACGACAATGCAAAGCTCGACGCTAGCTAAACGTCTTGCGCAGTGGTGCGTGTTCGCACTGACGGTCGCATTCGGCGCGTATACGTTCTGGACCGGTTTTGGCACGTTGTTTCGTAACGGCGAACTGACGACGTCGGAACTGTCGGTTTCGATCGCATCGGTACTGCTTACGGGAATGCTCGTGGCACTACTCAGGTATCTGCACGTGGAGTACCCAATACCGGACGCCGTCGTGGGGCCGATTTTCCAGGGCCTTATGGGTGTTTTGGCGGTAGTCGCCGCAGCGCTTCCGGCCGCGATATACGGCGTGTCGGCAGGTATCAGCGCGATTGCGGGCGTGTAGTGCGTGCTGAGGCTCCGCAGGTCCCTTCCGCCCACTGCTTCTTAGCGAAGCGGTGGGCGTTTTTATTTGCGAAACGTCTAAGAATATTCCATTATTATATAAAATATGTTATAATATAATCAATCCAACCACGAAGGAAGGTTTGCACATGCTCACGACAGACGGAAGGCTCTGGATCAGAGACGCGACCAGGTCGGAGATCTGGTTCGAACGGATCTTCAACTATGACACCGTATTCCCCATGAACCGGAGCGGCTCGTTCCTGTATTTTTTGCCAGGATGTATGCTCTTCGGCATAGTACCGCCGGCGATGTCCATCTACTTGACGCCCGGCGAGAGCCACGGCAGCCAGTGGGTGCTCATGGCGACGTTCGCGATCTTCGCGACCGTGCTCGTGGGAATCGGCGTATTCGTTCGTCGGCTCGACAGGATTCATAAGTCACGCGTATACCTTGCAAGTGGCGAGTACTCGCGGATCGAACTGCGTATTCTGGCGAAGCTCGACAGCAAGGAGCATCGCAAGCGGTTATGGCAGCATCGGCATTCGATCAATCACTTGTTGCTCAGTTCCGGTCCGACCGACACCTCCGAATGGGGGCTCGCTACCGTCGAGCGCCGCAACGAGGAATTGGCGCGCCGTGAAGTGATCAAGTTCGCAGTCGCCGCGATCCTGACGGACATGGGCTACGACTCCCTGAGTATCGAGTGGGCGGTGAGCGACGAGTTCGCTAAGCTCGACCAGTTGGAGCGCGACCGCTTGGACAAGTACGAAGTGTCGTGCCATCAGTCCATCGTGACCGCGAACAACACGATTGCCGAGAAGGAATTCCGCCTGACGGAGCTCGCGGCGCTGCGGCGCATGCTGTACTCGTGACCCGTGCACCCTCCCTGCACTCATACGCCGGGAGGGTTTTATTATTGCGCAAAAACCCTTTCAAAACGCCGTAAACTGTGCTATAGTAGGCAATTGATTGTATATACGAACGTAAGCGCCGGAGCGTGACGGTATGGAGCCGCAGGGATACAACTGCGTGGCCAGCCAAAGTCAGACCGGACTAAGAGGAAATCATATGAGTTTTGCACTGATCCAAAAAGTCAACGACGAGCAAAAAAAAGCTGCCGTCGTTGACGCACGCAGCGGTGATACCGTTCGCGTTCACCAAAAAATCAAAGAAGGCAACAAAGAGCGTATCCAAATCTTCGAAGGCGTGGTTATTCGCACCGACAACAAGGCGTCGCATACCAGCCGCATCACCGTTCGAAAGATCGCAAGCGGTGTCGGCGTCGAAAAGAGCTTTTTGCTCCATAGCCCGCTCGTCGAAAAAGTAGAAATCGTGCGTCGTGCCAAGGTTCGCCGCAACTTCCTTAGCTTCCTGCGTGCCCGCAGTGGCAAGAGCGCGCGCCTTACGGCCGTTAACTTCGACCGTGTTGCCGTAAACGACATCCGCGACGCGCATGCCGAAGAAGAAGCCGCACGCTTGAAGGAAGAAGCGAAGGCCGCTGCCGCTGAGAAGCAAGCCGAAAAGGACGCCGAGGCAGCAGAGCTGAAGGCGAAGCAAGACGCCGTCGAAGCCGCGCACAAAGACAACGCGTAACGAACGCGCAATCAAAGAACGCTCCGCTCGGGGCGTTTTTGATTGGCAAGTAAATACCCCGCCAATTGGCGGGGTGGGGTCGGTGTCGTAGCGACTCTATGCGCGTAGACGGTTGACGGCTTTCCAGGATGTGTCGTAGGCGTCTCGAGCGGCCGACTCGCACCTGATCAGTTCGATCAAGGAGCTGTGGTCGCCGTCGGGATCTTTAACGACCGCTCTGCCGAGGCTCGCCTCCAGCTCATTGACACGGTTTCGCTTGAAATCGTAGAGCTGCTTGAGTTCGTTGACTACGGTGAGCAACTTACTTGTCTCGGTCTGCTCCGGGGTGTATGTCGCGGTCATGATAGCTCCGTTCGTGTATAATGACGTGACGGTATTATTATAATATAAAATTATAATTTTGTCGATACTCTACAATAGATACCAATGATTCTTGGCATAGACGAAGTAGGGCGTGGGCCATGGGCGGGGCCCATGGTGGTGGGTGCCGTGGTACTTGGCGGCGCGGCGATTGACGGTCTGACGGACAGCAAAAAACTGAGCAAGAAGCGAAGGGAATCTCTTGACACGGTGATTAGGTCAGAAGCGGCCGCATTCGGCTTGGGGTGGGTGAGTGCCCGCGAAATAGACGACCTTGGTCTTGGCGAAGCACTAAAGCTCGCGACGATCCGCGCCGTGGAGCAAATTGCTGTGCCGTACCACGAAATCATCATAGACGGTACCATCAACCTGCTAGCCGGAACGACGAAAGGGCAGTACGTGACGACCATGCCGAAAGCGGACTTGTTGGTGCCAAGCGTGAGCGCGGCATCAATTATTGCCAAAGTCGCCCGCGACGCATATATGGCCGAGCAGGATGCTATTTACGAGGGCTATAAGTTCGCCGCGCACGCCGGGTATGGCACGGCAGCGCACCGGGCAGCCATAGAAAAAAACGGCGTGACGCCACTGCACCGGCTGTCGTTCGCGCCGCTCACCAAGTATCGTGACGGCTCGCAGCCGATGGTCGACAGCGAACCCGCGCTTGCTGCGCCATCGGTGCCAAGCAACCATATGGGCGCGAAAGGCGAGACGGAGGCTGCCAACTACTTGACGCGTCATGGCCACGAAATCATCGAACGGAACTGGAAAACGAAATACTGCGAGATCGACATCGTGTCGCGTAAAGACGGGACGGTATTCTTTACTGAAGTGAAATACCGTAAAACGCCTGCCCAGGGCGGAGGCTTGGCTGCCATAACCTCAAAAAAGCTCGCGCAAATGCGCTATGCGGCAACGTTTTATGCCCAGACAAAACGGTTAAACGGTGCCAACCTGCTACTCGCCGCAGCGGCAGTGACAGGTGACGATCCGGAAGTCGAAAGCTTCGTTGTCATCATAGATTAAGCTGGGCGGAGTATAATAACTGCATGAGCCGCACTCGCACCAGACTGGACGCCATGACGCCGCATATGAAAGAGATCGTCGCGGAGAACATGAAGGAGCGCGTGTATTCGACGATCACGCTGATTGCCGTATTAACGGTGATGTGGCAAAATGCCGCGCACCATTCCACAGGCGGCAGCATAGCGGCGATTTTTGGCAGCGTGGTAGCACTGTGGCTGGCGACGCTGATTTCGGCGCGCATGTCGTACAGGGCTATTCACGGCAAAGCGATCAGCCTGCAGGATTACCGCAAGTCGCTCTTTACCGCGTCGGGGCTGCTCGCTCCGGCGATTACCCCGGTCCTTATTCTTGCGCTTGGCGCCGCGACCGATTGGTATGATCTCAGGACAGCATTGTTCGCGTCCATGGTTGCCAGCTTGCTGTCGCTGTTCATTCTGTCGTTCAACGCCAGCCGTCATATTTACGATTCGCTCGGCAAAACGCTTTTGATCAGCTTGCTCGAGATGTCGGTTGGCGTGGGCGTGATTTTGCTGAAACTTGCCGTCGGCGAATAAATAAGTAGCGTGTTTGCAATTTAAGCCGTTGTGAGACGGCCTTTAGGGGTTGGGACTGCACTGCGAATTCATTTCGCTATGCAGTTGGAAGGGTGTGCCCTTCCTTAGTTATATAAGCTCGTCTTTTTTGGCGTTTAAGAACTGTACCCATTGGCGCACTAAGCGGAGAACCGTCTTGAGCGGCAGTTCGATGAGGATGTCGAGCACCGTCGCAACGATGTTCACCTGGCTGTAGCGATACGAAATCTGCTGGCCGACGTAAATGAATGGCATGTATATCACGTCGCGCAGTACCGACAGCGTGCTTTGTTGGGCATTGACGGCTTCGAGCTCGTGGATCTGGCGGCTCAAACGGAACGCCAGGAAGCTCGCGGTCGAAAGGAACACGAAGAAGATCATACCTTGGACGATCGTGAAATGCAGTAGGTGCAGAACGTACGAAAGACCGGCGAACGCGAGCAGGAAGGTAAGCGCATACGCGGCGTTGAAGCCGACCGAATGCGAGTCTTTGGGAATCCTGACCGCCGGCGCGGCGCCTTCGTTCTGGTACAAAATGCCCAACACTTGGCCGACGACGGCGTTGGTATTGCGTGCGTTCGGAATGGTGAGCGTGAGGCGCGAGAACGCGATGAATACCGACGGGAAAAGTAAGTTGATGACGAGCGGCACCCAAAGAATCGATCCGTACAAAAGAATGTCATAGGGAATTTCTATGGCGATGCCGATGATGCTTTTGGTAATAAGCAGGAACACGACGCTACGCAGGATGCCTTTGTCGAGCCGTTTGTCGAGCGCGACGTATTCGCTTTCGATGTGGCTGCGGAGCGCATGCTCGAGCGTGTCGGGCGTACGAAGCGCTTGCAGGGTGATTGGCGCGTCGTCGCTAAAAATGCCCGTGTAAATGAAGCGTAGCGCGGCTCCGTTCTTGCCAACGATGCGCGTGGCATACGCGACCGTTTTGGTTCCGAACAAGTAGTCGAGCCGTTCGTTGAAGCTGACGACGGCCTCGTTATCCGTTACGTCGACGCGAAAGCTGTCCATCAGGGCGCTGCGTATGGTCATTTTGTCGGACTTAAGGAGCGCGCTATGGATGGCGACGTACACGACGATCGGAAAATCCTCGTCATTGATCTTTTCGTTGTCGCGGCGCAGCTTTTTAAGCGTCAGTTTGGACTGCAGGTACGTTTGGGCGAAATGGGCGAACATGAGCTGGCGCACATGGCTCTTGAGCGTTTGCTCGCATTTGACGGCGAGCGTGTCGAGCGTCCATGACTGGAAGTTGTGCCGTTTTGATGAATTCGGTTCTTTGCCCGCGTAGGTCCAATAGGCGCCGTAGTACTGTTTTATGAGGCTGTCGAGCGTCTTGACGTCCGCTTTGGTCACATGATCGTTCGCAAGGTATTCCGCCTGGGTCAGTTCAGTCACCAGCTCTTCGCCGAGTTTCGCTGTGGGCACTTTGGTATGGAACGAGAGTACCCGGTTAAGGTACCGGCGTATGGCTCGTTGCTGCAGCAGGGTATCTTCCGCGTATTCCGACGCGTTGCGCAGCTGTTCGTAGGCCGTCGTCAGGGTACTCCCAACGGTTGGCACATGGATAGTGTCTCGTTGCCGCCGGGACAGTATCTCGGCTTCGTACGCTTCGATCCGGCGAAGCGAGTCAACCAGGACGGTGCCCAGCTGACTAAGATCGGTTGTCTGGTTCACCAAATCATTATACACCCTGATGAGCCATGAAGAGCGCTATAACGCAAGCAGTGCTTGCAAGACGGCATCTTTGTCGCGTTCGATCAGCTCGACGCGGCCTTCGATTTCGCTGATGCCCATGGCGACGGTGCGTTTCAGCGCGGGGTCGTTTGCCTTGGGGCCAAAGAACGCTTTATATTCGGCCAATTGTTCGCGGGTAGAAAGACCGGTCGCGCTGTAGCGTGGAAAATCATCGTAGCTCTTGTCGCCCTTGAACGTCTTTTCGATCCAGTCCCAGTTTTGCTGCAGCCAATTCCACGCGATGTCCCGGCTGTCGCGGCCGCGAATCATGTAAACGAACCAGCGGAACACGTCTTGCGGCCGCACGATTTCAGGGTTTTTCATGTTGTCGAGCAGTTCGCGGATTTTCTCGGGGACCTTCGTGCTGGTGACGCCGATGCAAATGTCTTCGCGCAGGTCGATCGACTGCGTGCCGTTATAGACGGCCACGATGTCGTCGACGGTTTTGGCGTCGCCGTGACGCGTCACCGAGCTGATGACGAGCGTGCGCAGCTCGGGGTTGAGGTCGATGAGCGGCACGGTGTCGTACAGCTCTTTGGCCTTGGCAAGCGCGTCAGGAACTTCGCCGTAGAGCGACAACGAAATAACCGTGCTACGCAGTTTCGTGTCTTCCTCGGACTCGTTCTCTTTCTCGTCCCAGCCGAGCCGCGCGTATTCGGCGGCGGCCATTTCGGCCGAGAGGCCGCGCAGTTTCTTCTCGGCGGCTTCGTCGTCGTCAACGAACTTGCGGAGCTCTGCCAAACCGACGGCAATGATGTTCCAAACAGGTTCGAGCGATTCGTTCTTGTACGCGTCGAGCAGTGGCAACAGGTCGGCGCTCGCAAGAATGCCGCCTCGGGCAAGCAGGGTCGCTTCGTCGAGCAGTTGCACTCTGCCTATGGGGTCGAGCGAGCCGTCACGGACCTTTGCCGTAAGCGCCGCGAGCGATTCGCTGTCGTAGCGGGTAATGAAATGCGCGCCGTCATCGAGATTCAGCTGTACCGGGCCATCGTGGGTAACGGTGACGCTGGCGGATTCGAGCAGCTGAGGCACCGCGTCGGAGTCCGCGCCGAGCGGTAGCGGCCACAAACGGTCCGACGGCTCATGAGGGCCGACGAAGAACTGCTGCTGAGCAATCGTCAGCTGGTCGCCGGACCTGTCGAGTGTCACGACGGGATAGCCTGGCTGCGTGATCCAGGTGTTCATGATGCGCTTGACCTGCTTGCCGCTGGCTTGTTCCAACGCATCCCATAGGTCGTCGCCAACGGTATTGCCGTACGCGTGCTTGGCAAAATAGTCCCTGAGTCCGGCGCGGAACGCGTCGTGGCCGACATATTGCTGGATCATGCGGAGCAGGCGTCCGCCCTTGGCGTACACGATCGCGCCGTCGAATAGCGTATGGATTTCATCCGGATGATGAACGTCGACTTGGACGGATTGGACACCATCGATACTGTCGCGGCGCAAGGCGAAAAGCGTTTCGCTCGTCACGTAATCAAGCCAAATGTTCCATTCGGGGTACAGGTCGTCGACGGCGATGTATTCCATGAGGTTAGCGAAACTTTCGTTCAGCCAAAGGTCGTTCCACCATTCCATGGTGACCAAGTTGCCGAACCATTGATGCGCGAGCTCGTGGGCGATGACCAGGGCGACATGATGCCGGCTGTTGATGTCGGTCAGTTTCGGGTCGGCGAGCAACGCCGTTTCGCGGTAGGTTATGAGTCCCCAGTTTTCCATGGCGCCCACCGTGAAATCTGGCAGCGCCACGTGGTCGCTTTTGGGCAGTGGATACTTGGTGCCAAAATAGCCGTCGTAGAATTCGATGGCACGGACGGCGGTGTCGAGCGCGAAGTCGAGGCTCGTTGCCGGCTGTGCGGGCGTGGCCCAAACGTTCACCTCGACGCCATCCTTCGTAGTAGCGGTCTTTTTGTGGAGTTCGCCGACGACGAAGGCGAGCAGGTACGTGCTCATGCGCGGCGTGGTGTCGAACGTCGTCACGAGCGAGCCGGCGTCTTCGGCTTGCGTTTTGACGCCCATGTTCGATAGCGTTTGCACGCCGGTTTCGGTAACGAGCGTCAGGTCGAACGTCGCTTTGGCGGCCGGTTCGTCGACGCAGGGGAATACCTCGCGGGCGTGGTGCGATTCGAATTGGGTGGCAAGCAGCTGCTTTTTGACGCCGTCGTGCTCGAAGTAGCATGGGTAAAGGCCGTGCATTTGGTCGGTGATCGTACCTGTGAACGTAATGCTCAGCACGTGATCGCCGGCAGTCAGAGTCGGGGTCGTTACGGAAAGCTCGTCGTCGCTACCAAGTTCATGCGACGCCTCGGCGCCGTCTATGGTCGCGCTCACGATCGTCAGGTCTTTGGCGTGCACTTTCAGCGGCGTATCTGCCGTGGTCGCGGTGCCGGTTATGGCGACGGTGCCTTCGAACCGGCGGTTTTCGCGGTCGAGAGTCAGGCGCAGGTCGTAATGGGTTGGTACAAAGAGGTCTTTTAGTCGGTTCACAATCGTCATATATCTAGTATACTAAATACGTGCATCGACAGAGATATCGTGCAAGGAGGATCGCGACCCTGGTGGTCGTGATCGTTTTGATTGTGGTGGCCATAGTGGCGAACACGGACATGTGGCAAACGGAGGCGCCACGGCAAACGCACAGCGGCGCGCCGGCTTCAGGCGCCGCGCTCGACCTGCTCGAAACCCTTCCCATAAAAGGGCGAGCGCCCAAAACAGGGTACGAGCGCGCTCAGTTCGGTGACGGCTGGGCGAGTTCGAGCGGCTGCGACATGCGCAATGTCATTTTGCACCGCGACCTAAAGGACGTCGTGGTCGGCGACAACTGCAAGGTCGTTACCGGAGTGCTCGACGATCCGTACACCGGAAAGCCCGTGCCGTTCGTGCGCGGAGCCGACACGAGCGACGACGTGCAAATCGATCACGTGGTCGCGCTCAGTAACGCCTGGCAAACGGGCGCGCAGCAGCTCAGCTTCGAACGGCGCAAGCAGCTGGCGAACGATCCGTTGGAACTGCTGGCGGTCGACGGCGCGGCGAACCAACAAAAGGGTGATGGCGACGCCGCTACCTGGCTGCCGTCAAACAAGGCGTTCCGGTGCCAATACGTGGCGCGCCAAGTGGCGGTCAAAGCCAAATACGACCTGTGGGTAACGCAGGCCGAACACGACGCGATCAAGCGAGTCTTGGGATCGTGCCCTAATCAGGCACTCCCGACCGCTTGATCGCGGTTTTTCTTTTTTCGGATTCATCTTCAATTTCCTGACCGACGATTTCTTCTATGAGATCCTCGATGGTCGCGATGCCGATAATGACGTCTTTGCGAACGACGGGCATGAGGTGCGTGCTGGTCGAAATGAATTTGCGTAGCAGCGTGTCGAGCGCCGTCCGGCTGCCAACGAGTTGCACGGGGTGAAGCGGCAGGTCGCTCACGCGGTATGCCCGTTCTTCGAAGTCCATGTCCACAAGGTCTTTCATGAGCAGAATGCCGTTGCAGCGGGTCAGTTTTTGGTTGAATATCGGTATGCGGCTGCGGCCGACCGTTTTTATTTCGTCTATTTTTTCGGGGGTCAGCACGGTGCCGGGCGTTAACCAGTACACGTCAGCGATCGGCAGCAAAATCTGGCTGACCTGCGTTTCGCTGAGCTGCAGGGCGCCGCGGATGATTTCGACTTCGTCTTCGTCGAGCTCGCTTTCTTTGTGCCCTAAATGCTCGGCTATCAGAATGCCGAGCTCGCGGCGGGTGTGCAAGCGCGACTTTTGTTTGCCGAACAGGCGGTCGAGCAGCAGCTGAATAGGCTTGGAGACGGGAAACGTCACGACGATCATGAACCTCATGAGCGGAGCAAGCATGGACGTATACCGAAGCGGGTTACGGTTGAAATATGCCTGCGGAAAGATTTCGCCGAAAATCACCATGATGATGGTAGTGATGATGCCGGCGAGCAGGCCGAACAGCACGCTTTCGAGCACGAGCGAGGTCGCCGACACGGCAGCCACGTTGGTCAGCAGTATCGCCGCGAGAGTGAGGTGGATATTCTTGCGAAGCGGATAAACCCTTTTGGCTTTGGCGTTGCCAAGCTTCATTTTGCGCTTCAGGTCGCTGAGGTCGAGCGACATCATGGCAACGTTCAGGCCCGAGCAGACGGCGGATATGCCGACGAGGATGAGAACGATGGTTATTGTAAGCGGAATACTCACTGCGTGTATTTATGATACCACGGACCGTACCGCTCGCGGTTGGTTAGTATAAGCCGCGTAGCCGACGTTCGTTGGTCTTGAGCTTTTTGCGGTGAGCACGAACCTCGTTCGATTCTTTTTTGCGCCCAAAGAACGAATTTCTGGCTTTTTGGCGGGCGGCTTGGTCGAGGTCTTGCACGTGCGCGAGTTCTTCGTCGGTCACGGCAGGCCGTACGGGGTCGGGTGCGGCATATGCGGCGTTCGCGGTGGCTGCTGCGGCATGGGCGGCACTGGCTGCCGCTCCGGCTGACTCGCGGGGTGTTTCGGCCTCTTTCAAGAGCGCGTCGTGGGCTTCTTTGATACGGGCGAACGCCTCTGCGGCCTCTGGCGAGTCGCTTAGGTCGGGGTGGTGTTCTTTCGCGGCATCGCGGAATGCCTTTTTGATTTCCGCTTTGCCGGCGTTTGCGCCGACGCCGAGTACGTCGCGGTGATTCATAGTACTAATTATACACCAAAACGCTTATATTTGCAATAGTGCGAAAATATTGACAAATTATACTTATTATGCTACAATGTAATTAGACTATCGCAGTTTAACAACCCTACAGAAAGAGGTGATGCGCCATGAGCGCACCCCTGGTCATGATCCAGTTCTCCGTCAGCAACCCCAAGCGGATCCCCCAGAGCGTCGCGCCGCTCATGCCCGAAACGCTCGATGAGAGCGCGGAGCGGCGTGAGCGCAGCGTCAGCGGCGAGTACTTCAACCTGCTGGTCGACAAGACCCGTCGGTGTGACGTCGCCGAGCTGGCGCACAACCTGAACGATAACGACTACTACCTGGTGTCGGTGGTCCGCCAGGATCGCCGCGACCGTCGCGACCCCCGCAAGACGTACTGCGCGCTGCGCTACTTCTTCGCCAAGGGGGAGCAGGCCAGCGCCAAGCTGGAGGCCGTGCGCTCGCTGTACGCGGGTGTGGAGGACGATCTGCTGAGCCTGCTGACCGACGCCTTCTGGCAGGTCAGGGCATACCGCAACGTCCGTGAGGACGGCGCGGAGCTGCTCAGCATCAACCTCGACGGCCTGGAGCCGCGCTACCGGAACGACGGCTCGCCCGTCACCCAGTGGCGGAAGGACGACCAGAACCGGCGTGTCGGTGACGCGCCGGAACCGATCTGGCCGGAGGCCGCACTGAAGGTCGTCGGCGACGATCTGAAGGTCTCGCTCGAGAAGCTGTAGGAGGTACTGTTCGATAGTCATAGGGCCGGAGTAATTCCCGGCCCTATTTCTATGCCGCTTGCAAAAAGCGTTCATGGCCTGTTATAATAGCGACAGTACATTCCGGCCGGCAGGTCGGAACTTTTAGTTTAAAACGAAAGGAATTATCAATGGAAGATCTGAACATCAAGCAGCTGACGCTCGCGGTCCGGACGATCGCCGAAGAGAAGAACTTGCCGGAAGAGACGGTCATGAGCGTGATCGAGCAGGCAATCGCTGCCGCATGGCGCCGCGACAACGGCGAGCGCGATCAAGAAGTCCGCGCCGAACTGAACGTCAATGACGGCACGGCCGAGGTATTCGTGGCCCGCGAAGTCGTCGAGGCTGTTGGCAGCGATGCTATCGAAATCAGCGTTGAGGACGCCAAAAAGGTCAAGAAAGACGCCGAGATCGGCGATATCATCGAGGAAAAGCACGAAGTGACCAGCTTCGGCCGCGTCGCTGCCCAAACCGCCAAGCAAGTCGTGCTGCAGCGCCTGCGCGAAGCCGAGCGCGAGGTTGTGCTGGCTGAATACGAGGACAAAATCGGCACCGTCGTCACTGGTGTCGTGCAGCGCGTCGAGCCGCGCGTTATCCGCGTGGAGCTCGGCAAGGCAACGGGTATCATCCCGCAAAGCGAGCAGATCCAAGGCGAATTCTACAGTATCGGCAGCCGTATCAAGGTGTTCATCAAGGATATCGAGCGCGACAACCGCGGTCCGCAGCTTATTCTGAGCCGTGGCAACGAAGCGTTCGTGGAATACTTGTTCCGCCAAGAAGTTCCTGAAATGGAAACCAACGCCGTTGAAATCAAGGCGATCGCCCGCGAAGCCGGCCGCCGCACCAAGCTTGCCGTCATCAGTACCGTTCCTGGCGTCGACCCAGTGGGTACGTTCGTGGGTGGCCATGGTACCCGCGTGCAAGCCGTCATGAACGAAATCGGCGACCAAGAAAAAATCGACATCATCACCTTCGACGAAAGCACGGAGCAGTTCATTCGTAACGCGCTCAGCCCAGCGGAAGTCGCGAAGGTCGAGATCAACGAAGAAGAGAAGCGCGCAAAGGTGTTCGTGACCGAAGACCAGCAGTCGATCGCCATCGGCCGTGGCGGCCAGAACGTCCGCCTTGCGAGCCGTCTGACCGGCTACGAGCTTGACATCGAACAGGCCGTTCCAGAAAAGCCGGCCGAACCGAAACCAAAGAAGAACATCGAAGACAGCTTGATGAACGCTGTCGACGAAGCGTCTGAATAAACAATCCGCCAAAATGAAAAGCGGCCCGCGCCCCAGGAAGGGGGAGCGGGCCGTTGGCGTTAGCTGGCCTCGGTGCAGTCCGGATGGTCTGGCACGGCGTCGACGCCTTGGTTGATCGTGTAGACGCCGACCGTTCCGTGACAGACGAAGGCGACGTTGTCCCGACCGGCGGGCATATTGATAACGGTTGCGGGGTTGTCGAGTGTCGTGTCGATAGCCGACGACTCGCCTCCCACTCCTACGTCCGAACATGCCGACAGCCCGACGACTGCCAAGGCTCCCAATCCGGAAGCGGCGGCGATTCGCAAGGATTTGCGCATACAAATGACCTTTCGTCGTATAACGCGGTAGTGCGCTATGATAATATTATAAAATTTATATTTATATAAATCAAATCAACCATATGAAAACCCCGACTTGTAAGGCCGGGGTTGCGCGCAGTAGAGTAAACTTGCGCGAATGACGCGCCGTTCCTACGAGTAGGGCGGGCCGACGAGCGTGACGCCGGTGATTCTGTTCCTAGTCGGCGTGCTCGCGGTCGTGAGCGTGAAGTCGACGTACAGCCACGTGTCGGGATCGCTGAAGGCGGGGTCGTTCCGTGGGTTGCCAGGCGAGTGCGCGAGCACCGTGAGCGTGGCGTTGTTCAGCCAATCGCTTTTGGGGTCGGTCGCGATGCCCTTGATAAAGGCCGGCATCTGCTCGCCCTTATAGGTGATCACGATAGCGCTGTGCGGCGGCGTGGCGACATTCATTTCGAATGCCGCGTGAATGCCGGAAACGAACTTACGAATTTGGGTCTGTAGTTCGAACAGATCGTCGATGGTCGTGACGGACTCGTCAGCGCAGAGCATAACGCACCTTTCGTCGTAGCGTCCTGTATGCAAAGTACAGGTTAAAATATTATATAATATAAACTTACTAAAATCAATGTTAATGCTTGTCATAAAAATGACCCGGCATATGCCGGGTCTTGCGGTTCGCTACGGGGCGATTTTAGTCGCTTCTATTTGGGCTTCCCAGTCGCTGGCTGTTGGGACGCGCGGTATGAGCCGCTCGGCATGCTTGGTGAGTAGGGCGTGGCACTCAGCTACTTTGTCAGCTTGGCCGTTGCCCGCGAACAGTCGCGCAGCAGTCGTGAAGCAGGTGATGAGCTCATGAATCTGCGCAGGATTTGCCCAGTATTGCTCGCCGTACTCTTTGTCCAATAGGAGTACCAGGTCTGCGTTACTGCGCGCTGCCTCGAGCAGCATGGGGTCATATTCTTCGCTGCGCTCCCGGCTTTGCTCTATTTCGCCGACGACGTGAATCATCATGGTGCTACACGCCCAGACCATATCCTCTGGGGGATCTCCATCGTAGTGAGTCATGAAAGGTTCCTTCCGTAGAAACTGTTAATATTATACAACATTAGTATGTTTTTAACAAGTTATATAGTAAATTAGCACTCACTTGACTCGAGTGCTAATTCTCGCTATACTGAATATAGCAGTCAGTTAAAAGCAGGTATGACGCTTGCGCTGACGCAACGGAGGATTGATAATAGTATTATGCCTGAGGATTTTGCAGAATTCATTTCGCACCTCACCGATAACGCTCGGACCAGCTTGCAGCACGCCGACGCGATTGCCCGGGGCTATGGCAGCGCGTACATCGGCACGGAACATTTGCTGCTTGGGGTTTTGGCCCAAGGCGGTTCAGTCGGTGCCAAGTTGTTGGCGGACGCCGGCGTGACGCTCGACCGTGCTGAGTTGGCGTTGAACCTGACACCGCGCACGTTGGTGGTGAGCACCGGCGCGAAGGGTCTTTCGGAAACCGCCAAGCTGACGCTCAAGATGAGCTGGGACATCGCCCGCGAATTCCACCAGGAATTCCTTGGTACCGAACATATACTCTATAGTATTCTGAGCCAGAAGAACGCCCGCGCGACGGTTTTGCTGCGCGACATGAACGTGAACGTTCCGGAGCTGACGAACGAACTCGAGGAATATTTTGATCGGCAAAACAGCGACTATGCCCGTTCGGCCGAAGACAGCCAAGGTCGCGCGACCAAACAGCGCAAGGGTGGCGGTGCGCTCGACATGTTCGGCACCGATTTGACCGCGAAGGCACGAGCTGGCGAACTCGACCCGGTTATTGGCAGGGACGCGCAACAAGAGCGGTTGATTACCATCGTGAGCCGCCGTACTAAGAACAATCCCGTGCTTATCGGTGAGCCGGGCGTAGGCAAGACGGCCGTCGTGGAAGGCTTGGCGCAGCGGATCGCCCGCGAAGAAGTGCCCGATCATTTGCTTGACCGACGAGTGGTCCAGCTGGACCTTGCGGCCATGATTGCTGGCACCAAATATCGCGGCGAATTCGAGGAGCGGCTTAAAAAGGTCATTGATGAGCTCAAAAGCCAGAAGAACGTGATCGTGTTCATCGACGAGCTGCATTTGCTTGCCGGCGCGGGTGCCGCCGAGGGCGCGCTTGACGCTGCCAACATGCTAAAACCGGCGCTTGCTCGTGGTGAGTTGCATATGATCGGCGCGACGACGCTCGACGAGTACCGCAAGCACATCGAAAAAGACAGCGCGCTTGAACGCCGCTTCCAGCCTATCGTCGTCAAAGAGCCGTCTCTGAAAGACACGATTGCCATCCTGAAGGGTCTGAAGAGCTACTACGAGAAGCATCACGGCGTGTCAA
The DNA here is from genome assembly GCA_023262335.1 of Candidatus Saccharimonadia bacterium. Lineage (GTDB taxonomy): Bacteria > Patescibacteriota > Saccharimonadia > Saccharimonadales > Saccharimonadaceae > UBA2112. The sequence continues at coordinate 16,874 of JALRBE010000005.1, forward strand.
TCGGCGACGACGTGATCGAGGACGCCGTGTATATGGCAGACCGCTATGTCAGCGAACGCAACATGCCCGACAAAGCCATCGACGTCATCGACGAAGCGGCGGCGTTGGTGCGCGTCAAGCGTGGCCGCAGGCCGAGCAGGGTCCGTGATTTTACTCGTCAGCTCAAGAACCTGAACGAAAAAATGGACGAGGCGGTCAACAACGAGGATTACGAACGAGCGGCGCTGTATAAGACGCGCATAAGCCAAATTACGGCCAAACTGAACGAGTTACGAGAAAGCGACGAGAAAAAATCGCCGGTAACACTGACGGACGATGACATCGCCCGTGCCGTAGCCACCATGACGGGCATTCCCGTCGAGCGTTTGCAGAAGTCGGAAATCAAGTTGCTACGCAGTCTCGAGAAGCATTTGGCAAAATTCGTCATTGGCCAGGACGAGGCGGTCCAAACGGTCGCCCGCGCGATCCGCAGAAGCCGTAGCGGCGTTGCGAGCCACAAGCGGCCGATAGGTTCGTTCGTGTTCATGGGGCCGACCGGCGTTGGCAAGACGGAGCTCGCGAAAGTGCTCGCGCGCGAGGTATTCGGCAGCGAAGATTCTTTGGTGAAAATCGACATGAGCGAGTTCGGCGAAAAGCATAACACCAGCCGCTTGGTCGGCGCGCCTGCTGGCTACGTGGGGTACGAAGACGGCGGCAAGCTGACCGACAAGATCAGGCGTCAGCCGTACAGCGTGGTATTGTTCGACGAAATCGAGAAGGCGCATCCGGACGTGTTCCAGTTGCTACTGCAATTGCTCGAAGATGGCAAGCTGACAGACGCCAAAGGGCGCGAGGTCGACTTCACGAATACGATCGTCATTCTGACGAGCAACCTGGGCGCCGACAAGATGATGAAGGAATCGTCGCTTGGATTCCACGCCAAAGGGCCGAAGGACGAGCGCGAATTGGACGAGGTGCACGCGGAAAACGCCGAAGCCGCGAAGGACGCGCTCAGCAAGCGCATGCGACCGGAGCTTATCAACCGCTTCGACGCTATCGTGACGTTCCGTGCGTTGACGCCAAAAGAAGTCGGCAGGATTTTCGACAATCTGATCAACGAGCTGCAAGACCGTCTGGTTTCCAAGGGTATTCGCCTGGCGGTCAAGCCGACGGCAAAGCGGTTCTTGATTCAAAAAGGCTACGACGAGAAGTTTGGCGCCCGGCCGCTGCGCCGTGCGATCCAGGACGAGTTGGAGCACCAGCTCGCAGAAGGTATACTGGATGAAAAGTACGAACGCGGCAGCATACTGACAGTGACCGCACGAGGGGGCAAGCTTGGAATCACCGTTACCGCCGAGCAACCGGCATAAGCGCAGCATAAGGCCATGGCCGATCATCGCTTTCGTGGCGATGATCGTCGCATTGGCGTTCGTATGGCTCAATCAGCAGCTGCTCGCCGACTCGCTGAAATATTGGCAATACGCGCCTACTGGCGAGATGTCGTCGCTGACGGACCGTATCGCGTTCACGGACAGAGGAAAGTTCGTGTTTTACGCGACGCACCCGCAGCTCGACGGGCAAAGCACGTTCAATGCCAAATGTCACCGCCATGAAGAGAACGCGGCTATTCTTGGTTGTTACGCCGCTGATCGCATTTACCTGTACGACATCAGGGACGAGCGGCTTGACGGAATCCGCGAAGTGACGGCGGCGCACGAAATGCTGCATGCGGCGTACGCGCGGCTTGCCGATTCGGACAGGCGCGCGGTCGACAAGCTTATCGAGGCGGAGTTCCGCAAGTTGCAGGATGACGAATCCCTGGCCGAGCGCATGGCGTTCTATGCCCGCACCGAGCCGGGCGAACGGTACAACGAACTCCATTCGATTATCGGCACTGAGGTTCAGGACATCAGTCCGGCCTTGGAAAAACACTACGGGAATTATTTCAGCGATCGGAAGACGATCATTGGGTATTATCAGGACTATCGGCACGAGTTCGAGGCGCTCGAAAAGCAAAAAGACGACATAGGCAAGCAGCTCGACAGCCTGAGCGCTGCTATCGAAACCAAAAAGCAAGCGTATGCCGACGACAGTACGCGCATGCAAACGGACATAGCGACGTTCAATGCGCGGGCGAAGCGGGGTGACTTCAGCACTCAGGCGCAGTTCGAGCGGGAACGGGCGGCTTTGGTAGCGCGGGTCGACGGCATTTCCGAGCAACGCGAAGAGATCAATGCGCTCGTGGCCCAATTCAACGAACTGATCGTGCGGTACAACGCGACGGTCACGGAATCGAACGAGCTGTACGAAAGCATGGATAGTAACTTGGCGCCAGCGCCTCAGGTATAATAAAGCCATGGTAAAAACGCGTAGCACGTTCGTTTGTCAGAATTGCGGAGCAAGCTACCCTAAATGGACGGGCAAATGCGAAAACTGTGGCGAATGGAACACATTGGTCGAACAGGCGCCGGCAGCAAGTGGCAAGTCTGCGGTATCACGTAGCGCTGGTTCCGTACTCAAAACGCAGACGGTCGCATCGATCGAAGGCGATGACCGGACCGCACGGTTGTCGACGGGTATCAGCGATCTGGACGTCGTGCTTGGCGGCGGCGTGCTCGTAGGCGGCGTCGTGCTGCTTGCCGGCCAGCCTGGCATCGGCAAAAGCACGTTGCTCCTGCAAGTAACGGCGCATATAGCGGCAAGCAATCCGGTTTTGTACGTCAGCGGCGAGGAATCAGCCGCGCAGGTAAAGCTGCGCGCTGAGCGCTTGGGCGCGAGCGATCGTGACGATCTGCACTTTGCCGCGAGCACCAGCGCTGACGACATCGCGACGACCATACGGACGGGCGCGTACAAGCTGGTCGTCGTGGATTCCGTGCAAACGTTGACGCTTGGCGAGATCGCGTCGGCACCGGGCAGTGTCAGTCAAATCACGAACAGTAGCAACGTGATCATCCAAGCGGCAAAATCCGCCGGGGCGGCCGTCGTGTTGGTCGGACATGTTACCAAAGAAGGCTCCATAGCCGGCCCGAAGGTGCTCGAGCACTTGGTAGACGTGGTGCTGCAATTCGAAGGTGACCGCTACGGTGGCTTCAAGGTCGTTCGTGCCGTGAAGAACCGGTACGGCTCAACGAGCGAAGCGGCCATTTTCGAGATGAACGAACAGGGGCTCGGCGTCGTGGAGAACCCGTCCGCCGCGCTGCTCGCGGAACGTCAGAACGCCGACGGGTCGGTCGTCCTTGCGACGCTAGAAGGAACGAGACCGTTGCTCGTTGAGATCCAGGCACTTGTGAATCCGACGAGTTTCGGCTATCCTAAGCGTACGGCCAGCGGATTTGATTTGAATCGGCTCAATCTTCTTATCGCGGTCCTGGAACGACGAACGAAACTGAATTTATCGGACAAAGATATTTACGTCAACGTCGTTGGAGGACTGAAACTCGCTGACCCGGCAGCCGACCTAGCGGTATGCATGGCGATCGCGAGCGCCGCGGCAGGAAAGCGTCTCGACGAAGAAACGGTCGTGTTCGGCGAAGTCGGACTTGGCGGCGAAGTGCGATCGGCCATAGGCGCTCCTCGGCGCATAGACGAAGCGAAAAAGCTTGGCTTCACGAAGGCGATCGCGCCGGCAAGTTCAAAAGAGAGTTCATTTGTCACGGGGGTGAGGGATTTACGCCAAGCGCTCATTGACTATCTACAATAACAACGAAAAAGGAAAACATGGAACTAGAACAATTACTCATCATAGCAGTGCTGCTCGTACTGCTCGCAGAGGTCACCTACTTGGTGGCAAAGCTGCCGCGCCAAGCAAGCAGTAAAAAACGAATGATCTTCGTGGATACGTCTGTGCTAATTGACGGACGTATTATCGCGGTCGCGAAATCGGGATTCATCGGTGATACGCTCGCGATACCAAGAAGCGTCATAGGGGAGCTGCAGTTTTTGGCAGACAATGCCGATCCGGACAAGCGGGCTCGCGCGCGTCACGGCCTTGATATCGCGAAAGAGCTCCAAGGACTCGAACAGGTCGACGTACAGCTGTTTCAGGATGGCAGCAAAGCCGAAGAGGGCGTCGACGAACGCCTGTTGAAGCTGGCTAAAAAATACTCCGGTGCCATTTGTACCATAGACTACAACCTCAACAAGGTCGCTGCCGTCGAAGGAATAACCGTGTGTAACGTGAACGACCTGGCAAAAGACTTGCGCATGGCATATCTTCCCGGTGAGAAAATCATGCTCGAACTCGTGCAAAAGGGCCAGGATAGCCATCAGGGTGTCGGTTACCTGCCTGACGGTACCATGGTCGTCGTTGAGCAGGCGTCCGCGCAAATAGGTCAGACAGTAGAAGTGGAATTTATCAGAAGCCTGCAAACCGCGGCGGGGAAGATGATGTTCGCGAAGCGGACCGAGTCGGCCAAGCCGAAGCAGAAACTCGTCAAGCAGCAAGCTGTCGTGAACAAGCCGACCGGTACGAAACCCGTGCGCAAACAGCCGGTTCAGAACCAAGCCCAGCTCCCTAAAAAACAACCGCAACCGCAACCTGCTCAAAGCCAACCGGCACCAAAGCCCCGGCCACAACGACGTCGCTCGAACGACGTCGAATCAAGCCTTATCGACCTCGTTGAAAAGCAGCGATAATCGTTAGAACGAGCCGCTGGCCGTGCCTGTGTAGAACAGGGCGTCGGTTGCTGATACGCTGACCGTGAATGGTCCGCCAGTAGACGTGTACGTCGTTTCGAACGTACCTCCGCTGGAGATATTCTGAGTATTTATGACGGTGCCGTTGACCGAGAACGAAACGCTGCTGAGTGACGCCTTGCCTGGATCGACCGTTGCCCGCAGCGTATACGAGCTGCCGCCGTTCGGGGTGGCGTTGATCGTCCGTACGTTGGGCGTAGGGTCACCGCACTGATGCGCGTCGTCGTCCTTGGTGGCATCGTAGCCGTCCGAAGCGACGAACGTGTCCTTCTTGCTCGACGCGTCCACGGACTTGATGACGCTGACCTCGATTTTCGCCGCCTCTGGCGTACAAGCGGTCGCTTTCTTTTTGGAAACCTTGTCGAACGTCATCTTGGTAAACTGCTGGGCTTTGTTTTTGTTGTACCATGAAGGGAACAGCTCGTTATTGATCTTCTGGATACCCTGCGGCATCGTGTACCAATCACCTGGCTTCCATTTGCCCTGTTTGGCGTATACTTCCTGGTGCGCGTATGTCATGACGTCATTGATGATCGGGCCTGGAATCGATGAGTTACCGTTCTTGAGCGGTTTCGTGTCCGGGTTGCCGAGCCAGACGGCCATGGTTAGCGCCGGGCTGTAGCTCATCATCCAAATGTCTTTCGACTTGCCGTTGACGTCGGAGGTTCCCGTTTTGCTTGCGGTCTTGACCTTGCCTTTGTCGACGACAAGACCCGGGAAGTTCCGTCCGTACAGGCCGGCTCGAGCATTGTCGTCGCTCAGGATGTCGGCGAGTATATAGGCGACCTGAGGGTCGATGACTTTTTTGCCGGCGGTTTCCTTGTACTTTTTGAGCGTCTCGTTGTTCGAGTTCTTGACTTCAAGAACGGTGCTGTACGGCTTGTACGTTCCGCCCCGAGCGAGCGTTGCGAACGAATTCACGTGGTCGACCTGACGCGTGCCGCAGCCACCGATCGCCGAGGCTAGGCCGACTTGCGCGTCTGCGCCTTGGGTGCAGTAACTGGTGTTGCCGGTCGCCCGTATGAGGTCAAGCGTCGGTTTGACGCCAACGATCGATTCGGCCTTGATGGCTGGGATGTTACGTGATAGCGCGAGGCTTTGGCGTATGGTCAGGTTACCGCGGAATCCTTTGTCGGCGTTATTCGGAGTATAATTGCCTTCGAACGTCGTCTTGACATCAGGTATCACCGTGCCGCTACCGTAGATGTTCTTGTTCGTGTCTTCGTTTTGGGCGAAAAGCTTCGCGAACACCAGCGGTTTTACCGTTGAGCCAGGCTGAATGAATGCCGTCGCGGCGTTGTCTTGGCCGAAGTCAGGGTAATCGTAGCCTCGGCTGCCCACCATGGCGACAATCTGGCCGGTCTTGGTGTCCTCCACTGTCGCGGCGCCATTGTCGAATCCGTTGACGTTCGGTTTGCAGGTATACTGTTTCGCGCCGGCGCAATCGAACATCGTCGCGAAACTCTCTTCCAGTTTCTTCTGGATGCCGAGGTCGAGGGTCGTCGTCACGACGAGCCCGCCCTTGCCGACGCTTGCTTTGCCGAGTTCCGCTTCGAGCTGTGCGCGGACCATCTGCACGAAGTGAGGGGCTTTAATATCGCCATATTGCGACGATTGCGGCAGTATGGTGTCGAGGATCGGCTCGGCTTTTGCCGCTTCGGCGTCGGTTTTGCTTACGTAGCCTTGGTCGACCATTTCGTTCAGGACCTTGTGTTGCCGTTCGAGCAACGCTTCGTGACCATCGGTATTATAGGGGTTATAAAGGCCGGGTTGGTTCGGAACCGCTGCGAGCAATGCTGATTGCGCGAGGCTGAGATCTTTCGCGTCCTTGCCAAAATACGTTTGGGCAGCAGACTGGATGCCGTTGCGTCGTCCGCCATACGGCGATTCGTTCAGGTAAAGGTTCAAAATCTGGTCTTTGTTGTACATGCGCTCGACTTCGATGGAAAGAATGATCTCTTTGATCTTGCGCGGGATACCGCTAAGGCCACGCTGCTGCGCTTCGTCCGCAAAGAATACCTGTTTGACGAGCTGTTGCGTCAGCGTGCTGCCTCCCTGCGTGCTGCCGCCGCCATAGTTATTGATAAGTGCCCTGGTAATGCCAGTGAAGCTAATGCCTCCGTGCTTGTAAAAGTCGCGGTCCTCAATAGCGACGGTAGCTTTCTTCGCAAGCGGGCTGATTTCGTTGCCGTCGACGACCAATTTGTAGTCGCCGTCACCCTTGTCTTCCCACAACAGGGCGTCTTCGCCTCCGGCGGGGCCGCGTTTGTCGTAATACTTCGTGACGGTAGTGTGGACGCGCTCTGAAAGCGCTTCGGGCCTGATGGCGTCGAGATCCTTGCGGAAATAAGCGAAAAGGGCACCGACTGCCAAGATGACGATGAGCGCTGACGCGCCGGCGATCTTGAGAAGCATCATGCCTCCTTTGCGACTGAACCAATAGCCGTAGACCCGTTTCGGATGCATGCGGGCAAGAGTGCGGTGTACTGGATGCTTTGGCAACGTCGCGAGATACTCCGCCTTCTTGCGGTGGGCGGCATCCTTCTTTGTTTTGCGTTTGTGAGCTAAGTTGGCGTAAACGTTGAGTTTACGCGCGGTGCGCTTTTTCGCCACGATATATATTTCCCATAAGCAATATTGGATTCAATTATAGCATGCCTGAGCCTCAGGGTGTCTTTTTTTCGTGTCGGACAACGAAGTGTTTTTGAGTGCATTTTTACAAATTGTCAATTTTATAATTTTAGTATTGCTAATCAGGGCATGTTCGGTATTATGGACATATGGAATTTCAGAGGAGCGACGACGAAAAAGCACCGTTCGATACGTTCGACAGTACGTTCGGAGCATTTTTGGAGCGGTTTCGGGCAGCCGATGGCGATCCTGCCATGTTCGTCCAGGAAGCGGCATCAAACTTTGCTCACTACGAGGCGACGGCGGCGATTGACGGCGTCGTGGCACACACGACTATTTCTCCTTATGATGCGACGCCGCTGTCGCCTAAGCACCCTGCCGCGAGAGCCTTCAGGGACGGCGCGATGACGGCCCTTGAAGCCGTTCGGGCGTGGTTTCCCTACAGTGGTTGGGATAAAAGCGTGGCGGCGATTTGCCGTGAAGTCACGTTTGGTACGGATTTGGCGGTGCTGGACGCTGCCGAGAACTCGTTCGTGGAGGGCTCAAAACGACGGGCGATGAGAGAGCAGATGCTCCTGAGGGCGTATGCCGGCCTAAGGGCAGCCGCAACCTTTTCGGATCTAGTGCCTGAAATCGGTCGCGTTACTCATCCGCGCAACGGCGTTGATTTCGAATGCGGCTTCGGCTTCGTGGCGGACGCGGCGATTCGATACGACGCGTCACGACGGGATTTTGAAGCCCAAGCGGCATATTTCCTTGATACCGGGCGCGAACAAGGGGTTTCCTTAGATATCGTTGTTGAGCGAATTCTCGAGCACGGTAAAAGGTCTTCGGAAGACCCGGGCTCCACCGAGGAGTCGTAGTCAGATTACCAAGGGTGGACGGCTTCGTACGTGCCGACTTGCTTCAGGCTGAGCGTCTGAGTAGCGAGTTTCGCAAGCAGCATGTCAATATCGAGCGATTTATCGAAAGTGAAATCAAGATAAAACGTATATTCGAACGGTTTGCTATGAAGAGGGCGGGATTCGATTTTCGTGACATTGCAGCTCGTTTCGTTAAATAGTTCGAAGATTCTGAAAAGACTTCCTTGCACGTGAGGGAGCGTAACGATCAATGAGCTCTTGTTATAGCCCCGAGTTGACTCGGCCTCGTTTTTTGCGATTCCTAGAAAACGCGTATAGTTGCCATCGTCGTTCTCTATGTTGCTTCGCACTATGGTGAGGCCGTATATGGCCGCGTTCTCCTTGCTTGCAATAGCGGCGACGGAAGGGTCGTTCTTTTCGGCGACGAGCCGAGCGGCGGAGGCAGTATCTGATGCTATGACCGGCTTGATATGAGGATTCGCATGGAGAAAGTCCGAACATTGTTCGAGAGCTTTCTGATGTGAGTGCACTTCACTGATCGAGCTGATATTTGCGCTCACGCCAAGCAACATATGGCCAATTTTCAAATACATTTCGCGTCTGATCGCGAAATCGTACTTGTCGAGAAGGTCGTAGTTCTCGTAAATCGAACCCGCAAGCGTATTTTCGATTGGCACGACTATCTCATCAACGGAGTCATTTGCGAGATTCTCGAACGTGCTTCGAAAGCTCAACGCCCCAACAAGTTCGGCGTCAGGGAACTCACGGGTCGCGACGGTGTGCGTGAATGATCCGGGGATGCCAAAATAACCGATTTTCATTCGGGCTGTCCCTTTATGGCGTCGTGGCGCGATACGACATGTCGCACGATGACATCAAAAAAATCTTCGGCTATATCTGGGTTCAGACCATGCTCCAACGAGAGCGTTCGGAGCGATTGTTTTTGACGCTCCTCACGTTGCGGGTCCCTTGAAGGTAAGCGTTGTCGTTTCTTAAGGTGACCGATTTCTTCGGTGACGGCAAAGCGCCGGGCAAGCAACGAGACGATTTGCCGGTCTATCTCATCTATCGATTCGCGCATTTCGCTCAAACTCACATCGTTCATGATTAGCTATCATTTTACTACACATTTCAGTGTTTGAAAGGTAAAATGAAAGAGTACATATGTCACGAAAAATAAAATCAATCGGAATACTCGGCTTCGGCAATTTCGGAAGGTTTATCGTCGGTAAGCTCCCGGCGGACATGGAGATCGGTGTATGTGACACGGCGTCAATCGATGATTTGCCTGAAAACGCGTCACAAGTTTCCTTCGAGAAAATCGTTGCCTACGATGCGTTGATTCTTGCCATACCACTGTCTGCGTATAGCGGCGTTTTCGAGAAACTACGAAACCTGCTTCCGGCTGATACGCTACTCATTGACATATGCTCCGTCAAAGTCGTGCCGACGCGTATGATTGAAAAGCATCTTCCCGATCACAAGCATCTTCTTGTTACGCACCCATTGTTTGGACCCCGCTCAGCACGAGGAAGTTTAAAAGGGTATCAACTCATTATCACCAAAAAACAAGGTGAAAAAGCCGAAGCGGCCGTACGCTTTTTTAAAGAAGAAGGGCTTCAGCTCGTGATGGCAACGCCGGAAGAGCACGACAAGTCCATGGCGCTTATCCATGCCCTCACGTTTTTCGTAGGCAGAGGCCTGGCGGACATGAATCTCGAACAAATACCGTACGAGACGCCGTCATACAAGATGCTAAAGGATTTGGTGTACCTTGACCAATCACATAGTGACGATTTGTTCACGACGATCGAGCTCGGCAATCCGTACGCTGCCGACGCGCGAAAGCGGTTCATGAAAACCTTCGCGGAGCTCGAAGCGTCCCTCGAGGAGAAAAAAGGCTTTTATGACGTTTGATGCCAGCGGATTGGCAAGCGACGAAACGCGCGGTCTAAGCCCGTATGTTCCCGGCATGTCGGCGTTTGAGTTGGCAAAGCGGACAGGCAGCGACCCTGCGGACATACTAAAGCTTGCGTCGAACGAAAACCCGCTTGGGCCAAGTCCACGAGCCGTCGAGGCTGTCGCTCGTCATCTGGAAGACGCGAGCGTGTATCCGGATAACCAATTGCTCGAAGCGGCGCTTGCGAAGCGGCTTTCCGTCGACCGCCAGCAAATCACCATAGGCAACGGCTCGAACGACATACTCGATCTGATCGCGCGTATTTTCCTAGGCAAGGGCAAGGACTCGGTGTATTCACAGCACGCGTTCCCGATTTATGACTTGTTGACCAAATTGGCAGGAGCAAGCCCCGTCGTGACACCGTCGGTAAATTTCGGTCATGACCTCGACGCGATGCTCGCAGCGGTGACGCCAAAAACAGGAGTATTGTGGATAGCAAACCCAAACAATCCGACTGGCACCTTCGTGAGCTACGAAAAAGTACATGCGTTCTTGGAACGGGTTCCGGATTCGGTCATC
>JALRBE010000005.1:27533-41188 GCA_023262335.1 Candidatus Saccharimonadia bacterium
CGACGAAGCGTATTATGAGTATCTCGATGCGGAGCGGAAGGTGGACACGACGAAGTGGCTCGCGGAATTTCCCAATCTCGTCATCGCACGGACGTTCTCTAAAATGTACGGGCTGGCCGGATTTCGTGTTGGGTACGCGTTGAGCCACTCTGACGTCGCCGGACTGCTCAACCGTGTTCGCCAGCCGTTCAACGTTTCGCAGCCTGCGCTGGTGGCGGCATGCGCCGCGCTCGAGGACGAGGATTTCGTCAGGCGATCGTACGAGCTCGCGACGAGCGGACGAGAATATTTGTCGGACGCTCTTCGGGGCTTTGGTCTTGAAGTGATTCCCTCGTTCGGGAATTTCGTGACGTTCAAGTGTCCGCGTGCGGCGCTCGTCAATGACAAACTGCTCGATAACGGCATCATCGTACGGCCGGTATTCGGAACGGAGCCCGACCGGTATCTGCGCGTTTCAGTCGGTACTGGTCCTCAGAACGAGCGGTTCGTAAGCGTTCTTGCTGACGTCCTCGGTGATGTTGACAGCGTGTCAAAACACTGATACGGTGGAAGTATGCACATGAGAGTAGAAAAAGGATTTTATGGTTACTTTTTCTTTCGCCCCTCCCGGCGGTAGTTTAACTTGTGTAAGACCCAAGCAAACGAACCGCCAAACAGGCGGCATTTTTTAATCTCAAAGTAGGTAAGGAGAATACGGTTATGAGCGAGCGAAACACGAGCGAGAAATTACAAGATCACTGGGCAATGGACCGGGCGGCGGCAGACGAACTGGGCGACCGCATAGAAACGTTCGGTCAAACGGGAGTCATCGACGCCGTACTGGAGAACCTTTCGGACGAAGCGGTCCGCAGGCGCGACAATAACCGCGACGCCATCGGTAAAATCTTCCGGAAAGAGTCGGACAAAGGCTTGGCAATCATCGGGCCGTGTTCGCTTGACGATCTGACCGATTACACCAGCTTGTTCGATTACATCGACGAAATGCAAGAAGAACATCCTGAGGACGTTTTTGCTGTTCGCTTGAACGATGCCAAGCCGCGCACCTCCGGCGGTTGGACGGGGCTTTGGTACAGCACCGACCCTGATGAGCGCAAGAAAATCTTCGACGTGTACAGCCAGGCGCTGGAACGTGGCATTCCGATCATGACGGAAATAACCCAAACGACGCAGCTGGGCGCGCTCGGTCCTATGCTCAGCGGTATTTGGCTTGGTGCCCGCGACATGTCTTCGACATCGCTGCGCACGATGGCGTCGGCAATTCATTTGCCTGTGGGCGTCAAGAACGGTGTAGACGGCGATCTTCTGACGATTGAAAATTCCGTCAAGGCCATTCGGAGCAGCACGGCTCAAAACGAAGGTTCGGGAGTTGACCTCGGGACGATTGCGAGCAGCCATGCGTCGCTTGGTATCCCGACGGGTATCTTGCCGGTAGGCGAAGGCAACCCGAGCGTGGCGCTTATTGCCAGGGGGTACAACTTGCCCGAAAACATGCCGAGTGACCAGAAGCGGATCGCGGCGCTTGGTTATTTGTCGTCGGTGTTCACGTTAGGGACCAAGCTTGGAAGCGCGGTCATGATCGATGGCACGCACAGCGTTCCGCCTATGTTCGACGTCGACCGCAAAAATCCTGACCGTATCATTCCGGTTTTGGAGGAATTCAACAATGCTATCAGGCAAGGCGAGCTTGAAGACGCCGAACAGCTGGTTGGTATCATCGCCGAAGTAGGTCCGAACATTGGCAGGACCGACCCGAATTACGTGCTCGATGACGACAGGAAAGCGCAACTCGCGAAAGTCATGGGCGCGACGATCAGGCTCCTGTCGACGGCTCACCCCGTGCATCAATAAGCTGGTATAATGAACTCATGACGTTGTCTGAAGAACTTGCATGGCGTGGATTCATTAACCAAACCACCTACGAAGACATCAAGACGCTTGACGGCGAACCCATTACGTTTTATTGGGGCGTCGATCCAAGCGCCAAAAGCATGACGATCGGCAACTTTGCCGCGGCGATGCTTGTCCGGCACTTCATCGACCACGGCCACAAGGCAGTGCTACTGGTTGGTGGCGCGACCGGCATGATCGGCGATCCGGATGGCAAAAAAGACGAGCGCAACCTGAAAACCATTGATGAGATTGCCGCCAACAAGGCAAGCATTTCCGCGCAGTACGAACGTATTTTCGCCGGAACTCCGTTTGCTATCGTCGACAATTACGATTGGTTCAAGGATTTCAATTACCTGACGTTCCTGCGGGACGTCGGGAAGAACGTTCCGCTCAGCAGCATGCTTGGCCGCGACTTCGTGCAGTCGCGTATCGGTGACGGCGGCAGCGGCATCAGCTATGCGGAATTCAGTTACAGCCTGATTCAAGGGTACGACTTCTTGCATTTGTTCCGCGAAATGGGTGTGACGCTGCAGGTATGCGGGTCCGACCAATGGGGCAATTCGATTGCCGGCGTCGATCTCATTCGCCGTATCGACGGAGGGGAGGCGCACATATTCACCGCGCCGCTCATCATCAACAAGGCGACCGGAGTGAAATTCGGCAAATCAGAGGGCGGTGCCGTGTGGCTCGACCCGGACATGACAAGCGTCTACAAGTTTTATCAGTTCTGGCTGAATGTCGACGACGACGGGGCGCTTGGCTACGCGAAGGTATACACGCTGCTTACGCAGGACGAAATCGCGGTGCTCGCCGAGAAGCAAGCGGCGAACCCAGCAGCGCGCGACGCGCAAAAAACTCTTGCGTATGAAGTAACGAAGCTCGTTCACGGCGAAGCGGCCGCGAACAGCGCGAAGACGGTCACCGACGTGCTATTCGGCAATAGTGCGTTCGAAGAGCTGACGGAGAGTGACATCGACGTGCTCGCGCAGGAAATCCCCGTCATCGGCACGGGAATCGGAATCGTTGACGCCTTGGTGGAGAGCGGTCTCGCGTCGAGCAAGGGCGAGGCTCGCAGGCTCATGACTGGCGGCGCCGTTTCGGTGAACGGAGAAAAAACATCCGATGATCAAACAGTCGACAAGCCGTCGCTGATCAAAAAGGGCAAAAACGGCTTTTTGCTCGTACGCTAACGCGATGAAGAAGCTGCCAGCATGGGTACTGCGGCATAGGTTGAAGCTTTTGCTTGCGGCATTGATTGTTGTCGCGATTGGTTTCGCCCAGTATCTGACGCCATACGTGCCAAAAGGAGACGCAACATACGTTGAGCGGAGCGGCTCATCGTATGTACGGGCGACGGTCACGGACGTGTCGGCTACCGGTTTGACCGTCACGCTGCGGGACGGTCCGAGGGCAGGACAAATCGTTCAGCTGAAGGACGTCGCGTACATGAAAGCGGATCATGGTGATATTGGCAAGGAAGTGATCGTGCGGGTTGATGACCTTGGGTTTGGTGCCGCAGATTGGTGGCGCATACCTGTCATAGTGGTGGCGGGCGCGCTGTTCGTTGCCCTCGTCGTTGCGATCGGCCGCAAGAAGGGTCTCATGAGCCTGCTCGGGCTCTTTGTGAGCATGGTCGTGCTGTCTCTGTTCGTCATTCCCGGCATATTGGAGGGTCGGGATACGTTCATGACGATAGTCTCGGGAGCGTTTCTGATTGCCGTCGTGTCCATATTCGTCGCGCATGGGGTGTCACGGCGTACTGCGGTATCAGTCGTGTGCATCGCGTCCGTACTGCTTGTCGTGGCACTCTTGTCGCTGATCGCGATGGAGGCATTGAGCCTGACTGGCATGATCGACGAAATATCCTCGAACCTTTCGGTTTCCAGACCCGAAATCAATCTCAGCGGTCTTGTCGCGGGCAGTATCATCATCGCGACGCTTGGCATACTCGACGACGTCGTGACGACCCAGGTAGCAACGATCGATCACTTGGTGGCCGTGCACCCGAAAATGCGATTCGACGAACTGGTCCGCCGCGGCATGGACGTGGGTAGGGAGCATGTCGCCGCATTGGTCAATACGCTCGCTTTGGCGTACGTCGGCATTTCGTTCCCGCTGATACTCATGTATGCCGCCGGTGCCGGATACGCGAACCCGTGGCTGTTCTTCAATTCGGAGTTCTTCGCGCAGGAGGCCGTCCGCATGCTGCTCAGCAGTGCCGGGCTGCTACTGGCTGTGCCGCTCAGTACCTACGTCGCCGCGACGTGGTTTTCCCGGAATCGCCCCTCGTGGATTAGCAGTGCGGCTACTCGGTTTATTCGGCCGCGATAACGGCGGTGGCACGAGCAACGAGCGTGTCGAGCGCTTGTTGGGACGTCGCTTCGGCGTTCAGTCGTATGACGGACTCGGTGTTGCTCGGGCGAACGATGAACCAGCTGTCGTCGTATTCTACCGTCAGACCGTCAAGCTCATTCTGGGCGGCGTCGGAAAAATCGTGGCGCAGCTTTTCGATGACGGCGTCTTTGTCGGTGACCTCGAAATTTGTTTCCGCTATGGATACGTACCCATTTTGGTATCGTGCCGCGAGCTCGCTGAGTCGCAGGCCGCTTTTGGCGAGTACTTCTATGACGACCAGCGCGCCGATCAGTCCTGAATCGGCGTAAAAGTTATCTTTGAAATAATAATGCCCCGAGTGCTCTCCCGCGAACACTGCGTCGTACTGCCGCATGTCCGCCTTGATAAAGCTGTGGCCGACTTTTGTCCTGCGCGGCACGCCTCCATGCTTTTCTATGGTCGCCGGCACGACACGACCGCAGTTCGCGTTGTAGAGGATCGTTGCCCCTGGGTGCTTCGACAAAAAATACTCCGCTAGGATTGCCGTTACGATCGTGCCAGGAAGAGGGGTGCCGTTTTCGTCGACGACGACCGCACGGTCGCCATCGCCATCAAAAGCGACGCCGAAATCTGCCTTGGTCTCGGCAATTTTCGCTTGAAGGTCGACGAGGTTCTCCGGTACGAGCGGGTTGGCGATATGGTTAGGGAAGGTACCGTCAAGTTCGAAATACATTGGCGTGATGGCGAGCGGAATCTTTGGCTCGAGGCGGGGAACGATCGCGCCTGCCATGCCGTTGCCGGCGTCTACCGCGACGGAATATGCCGGCCACACGCTCGCGTCGACGAATGACAACGCGTGTTCTATCCATGCCTCTGTCACGTCCATTTCTGTGGACTTGCCCGTCCGTTCGGCAGCCTTGAACGTGCCGGCGATCGCCGCGTCTCGAACCTCAGCGAGTCCGCTTTCGATGCCGACTGGCTTCGCGTCTTCGCGGCATAGCTTTATGCCGTTGTCCGCGCCCGGATTATGGCTGGCGGTCACCATGGCTCCGCCGGCAAGCCCACCGCTGCCAACGGCAAAGTAAATCATGTCGCTGGTGACCTGGCCGATGTCGACGACATCGCGCCCCTGTACCCGAAGTCCCTGCGCGAAAGCAGCTGCCAGCGCTGACGAATCCGGGCGCATGTCGCGCCCCACGGCAACGGCGCCCTCGGTCGGCAGCCAATCGGCGAACGCTTTGCCAACTGCCTCGGCGACGTCAGGTGTCAGTTCCGTTCCGACTTTGCCTCGTATGTCATACGCCTTGAATATGCTTTGCTCGATCGCGGTCATGGGCCCTCCGTCTCTTATTCAACTCTTATTATTGTACACTAGTGGTATGAATCTCTCATCTCAGCTCTCCTTGGTAAAAGGGGTGGGCGACAAAGCCGCGGAGCAGTTCGCGAACGCCGGATTGCATACCGTTGGCGACTTGATCACGTTCCTGCCGAGAGGGTACGAGGATTTTTCGGAGATCGTGCCGATCGCCGCGATCAGCCCTGGCAAACGGACTATCAGGGCACGCTGCGAAAAAATTAGCACGCGCCGAGTGCGACGAGGGCTTCAGATCACGACGGCGACGCTTGCGGACAGCACGGGCAAGTTGCAAGCGGTATGGTTCAATCAGCCGTACCGAGTCACGCAGCTGACCGGTCACGACGAGTTTTATTTTTCGGGTGAGTTCGAGTTCAGCTACAACCGCTATCAATTGACCGGAGCAAGCGCCGAAAAGGTGAGCGATATGCCGGTTTCGACCGACAGGATCGTTCCTATCTACCGCGCGGTCAAGGGTTTGAAGGGGCAACTGGTGCGAAAGATTTTGACCGAGTTGAAGCCGCTGATCATGATGTTGCCCGAAACGCTGCCACAGGGCATCGTTGAGCGCGAAGGCTTGATGAGCTACAGCCGCGCGGTGCTCGGCATGCATTTTCCGGACTCGGGACGCGACATCGAACGCGCCCGCGAACGCCTTGGCTTCGAGGAGCTGTTTCATTTGCTGCTCGCCGCGCAGTACAACAAGCAGGCGAATTCCCAGCTGGACGGCTGGCATATTCCATTCGATCAAACAGCGGTAAAAGGATTCGTTGACAACTTGCCGTTCGCGCTGACCAACGCGCAGCGCATTGCGGCATGGGAGATCTTGCAGGATTTCGAAAAACCGCACCCGATGAACCGCATGCTGCAAGGCGACGTCGGCAGTGGCAAAACCGCCGTGGCGGGGTTGGCGGCCCGGCAATCCGCGGCTAGCGGGTTCCAATCCGCGTTGATGGCTCCGACGGAAATCCTTGCGAACCAGCATGCCGAAACGCTCGCGAAACTGCTCGAGCCGTTCGGGTTGCAGGTCGGACTGCTGACGGGGAGCGTCAAGGGTGCGGCACGTACCGAGTTGTATGCGCGGATCGCTGATGGCAGCGTCGACGTCGTGGTCGGCACGCACGCGCTTATCCAGCAGCCGGTGACGTTCCACAAGCTCGGCTTCGTGGTCATCGACGAGCAGCACCGGTTTGGCGTCAACCAGCGCCAGGAGCTGTTAAAGAAATCGGCCCGCATGCCGCATTTGCTGGCCATGACCGCGACACCGATTCCGCGCAGCTTGGCACTGACCCTTTACGGCGAGCTCGATATCAGTATCCTGAACGAGCGTCCGAAGGGGAGGAAGCCGATCCTGACGAAAATCTGGTCGCCGAATAGTCGCGCCCAATTGTACGACCTCATGGACGAACAGATTGCCATGGGCAGGCAAGCGTACGTCATATGCAGTCTTATAGACGAAAACGAAGATAACGACCTGAAGAGCGTCGAGGCGGAATACAAGGTGCTGCTTACGGGGCCGTTCAAGCATCGTCGCATAGGGCTGCTACACGGAAAAATGAAGCCCGCGGAAAAAGACGCGGTCATGAACGAGTTCGCGAACGGCAAGCTTGATATTCTTGTCAGCACGACGGTCGTCGAAGTGGGGGTCGACGTGCCGAACTCGACCGTCATGCTCATCGAGAACGCCGACCGGTTCGGCCTGAGCCAGCTACATCAACTGCGCGGACGCGTGGGCCGTTCGGAGCACCAGAGTTACTGCTACCTCATGAACTCGACGAGCCAGAAACCGACCCAGCGGCTGAGGGAGCTCGAAAAGAGCGGCGACGGTTTTTATTTGTCTGAGGTCGACTTGAAGCTCCGCGGGCCAGGCGAGATTTACGGCCGCGCGCAGCACGGCGAACTGAACTTGCAGGTAGCGACCCTTGGCGATACCAAACTGATCGCCCGTGCTCAAAAAGAAGCGAAACGGTTCGTCGAATCCGGCCAGGATTTGGTACAATACCAACAGTTAGCTGCCGCGGTGGAACGCTACCAACGCTTAACGACGTTAAATTAATAAATATCATAGCTTTAAAGGAAAAAGAGCAGCCGGTCTCGACGAATTTATTTCGTCGCACCGCGCGATGAGAAAAAACCTTGGTTTTGTCTTATTACGTCTATGTATTCTGGAACCACATTCCGAACGAAATCAGGGCGCATGATGGGTGTTCATCAGCGTATCGACCGCATAGCGCGACGTGAATTGTCGCTCGTCTTGCCTCGCAAGCGGTTTTTTCCGTCCGAGCATGACATCTTGCATTTCGAAGGCTTGAACGGCCCTGACGGCATCAAGCGCAAAAGCCCTGGCCAGGACGAGCCGTGGCATTACATAGACCCGTCCGATCATAGCGATGACGGGCTGCGGCAGATGATACGCGACCATATCCATAATTTGTCCGTCGCGCTGGCCGATGGCAACGGGCCGCGTGCCGCGTTCGAAGCCGCATGGATGGCGCACGCCATTGCTGACGGCCTGACACCTGCCCATCACTACCCGCTTGAGGAGAAGCTCGAGGAGCTACGTGGAGGGCAAGGGCTGGAAACGCGCACGTCCACGCGCAAAAAACTGGTACTGCCCGGCAACAATCGCCGTCATCAACTGCGTAACAATTGGGAATTTTGGGGTGCCAAAGGTGTCATGACGACGCACGTCGCCTTCGAACTTGGCATCGCCACGACGCTCGCCGCGTCGGGCAAGCTTCCTGACGTAACACCGAGCAGCAATGACCTTGTGCGCGTCAAGACGGAGGGCTTCATGCCACTGTTCGACGAGGCGTTGCACCGCGTGGCGGGACTTGCGCTCTACGAAGAGTTCTCGCGGGTAGGCTGGACTCGCCGCCTGGCTCGTGAAACCAAGCGGGAACTGATTCCAGAAATCGTCCGGGCGGTCACCTTAGCGTGGTACAAAAGCGCGCTCGACGCGGAAAAGAGGACGAAAAAGCAATGAGCATGCGGATCATCGCCGGCACGTACGGGGGCCGTAAGATCGTCACTCCTGAAGGCAAGAAGACACATCCAATGAGCGAACGGATCAGAAACGCGCTGTTCAACAGCATCGGTAGCGAAATTGTCGGCGCGCGGGTACTCGACGCGTTCGCCGGCAGCGGAGCACTCGGCATCGAGGCGCTCAGCCGTGGCGCCGCCCACGTGACCTTCGTCGAAAAGGACCGTGTCGCGCAGAATATTATTGATGAGAATATTACTACGCTTGGAATAGGCGACCAGGCAAAACTCGTCAGGGCGTCCGTAGGCGGCTGGACTAACACTTACGCCGGCGAGCCGTTCGACGTCATATTGATCGATCCCCCGTATCACGACCCGCAGTTTTCCACAGCCATGCGATTGATTGGGCTTTTAAAGCCGGGAGCGCTTATGGTATTATCGAGACCAGGAAGAAGTGAGAGCCCGACCGGAGCAAGAATTGTTGTGGTGGACAATCGTAGTTATGGAGACGCGGCTCTCACGTACTTCCGAAAAGAAGTATAAGGCGCGGATGCGTCTTTTTTGATTGGTTTTATAATCAGGATTCGCGGTTCGTGCCAGCGGGATGCAGGCCGCTACGATTTGACCGGCGCGTCCGCGGCGCGCCATAACAGCTCAAAGAACTGCCGCTGCGTCTGCGCGACGGCCGCCTGGTGAATCTCCACGCCGAACATGTCCTTGTGATTCCAGGTGAAATACGCGACGGTGTCGTCATAAATCACCATGTTGTGGTCGACGCTGAACACCTCGTTGTCTATGGTCCGTTCCTGCCAGTGTGCAAGGCGTTCGTTCACGTGGGTTTCGTACCATTTGTCGCGCGAACCGGAAAAGCCGCTTCCTACTACGCCCCTCATGTGGAGCTCCTTTTCGTTGCACTTCGTTACCCATCGTTCAAAAAACTCTTGGTTGGTCGATGATTGCATCGGTTCTTGGAGAACGCATAAGATTTCGCCCGTGGCGCGGGTTTCGTTCCATAGTAACTGTTTCAGGCCGCTTGCGCCTCGGTACACGTTCACGCGTGATGCGTCCAGCTGCCGTTCGGTCCGCTGTGCGATAAGCGCCGGGAGCGATAGCTGGGCGGATTGCAAGGCGGTTTGCCGTTGAGCGAGCAGCTCCTGCAGGGCTTCCGGAGGCGCGATCCGAATGATGTCGCGGGAGTACTCGGAATCAATCTCTATCAAACCGCGTTCTTTGAGAAGCGGCAAAAGCCTGTATACTTTCGTTCTTTCGACGCCGCTGGTGCGCGCCAGCTCCGAAATCGTCTGCGAGCCGTGATTCCAAGCAGCCTCATACAGTTTGCTCGCGTCGCTATCAAAGCCGAGCGAGCTGAGCAGTTTTCGCACGGTTGACTCCTTTGTCATAGTTATAGTTTATAATATGTGCATTTTTTGCACAACAAGTTCATTTTGAACGAAGTTCCGTTCTATACTAGCTTCGTAAGGAGATGCAATGGAAAAATATCGACTCAGCGAACTGAACGAAAAACTGTATGAAGCCGTCAAGCGAATCACGTACGAAGCGCTTGGCGAAGTGGCAACGAAGTACGGCAGTGGGTACGAGGACGGCGATCGTCCGACGAAGCGTGACATGGCGTATCATAACCTGCAGCATAGCTGGCACGTGAAGAGCGTTGCGGAGCGACTGGCGGGCCAGTATGGCCTGAATGCGTTTGATGCTCGTTTGGCTGCCATGATAGCCGCAGCGCACGACGTGGAGCATGAACCGACGGCAGACGCTTCTGCTGAGCTTCGGAGCGCGGAGTGGCTCGTATGGCGAATGCATGTCGCGGGATTCAACGACGAAGACAAGGAGATCGCCTGTTTAGCGATAGAGGGTACGACACCGCTTTTGGGCACGGACGGCGCGTTCGCGGGGCAACGCTATTCGTCGATGCGTTTTCCGAACGAACGGGCCGAAACGATTGCACGGTGCGTGGCGGCGGCCGACATGAGCGCCGCGTACTCCGCGCACGGCCCTAAAGCGGCTCATGATCTATTCAAGGAACGTGCCGGCCTCGGCGCGCATGAGCGGCCCGCGACGCTTGAAGGACTCGAGGAGTTCCAATCAGGTCAAATCACGTTCTTGGAGCGCTTGGAGCCTGTATATCCGGGCGTAGACCAACTGCTTGGCGGGTTGAAGGAGCAAGGAATGCGGTACCATACGTTCTTGCTGCAGGAACTTCGAGCGAGCCGCATAACCTCGTGGGCTGAAATCGAGCGCTTGGATGCGGAATACGCGGCGGGCTGGTCTACTGAGCGGTAGTAAACCAGTTTGCGTTCGCAGAGAAACGTCACCGATAGCTATCGGTGACGTTTCATTTTTTTGACGCGTAGCGCGTACGTGCGATACGAAAGCTTACTGCGCGCGCAGTCCCATGATCGGCCACGAGCCTCCCTGGCGGAACAGCGTGCCGATGGCGGGCAGGGTCGATGCGTTCGTGGTGGTCGTTTGGCACCAGCCACGGGTCGACGCGTTGCCGAGCGTCGTCAGGCCGATGACCTGCGTCGGGTTCAGGGTAACCATGGTCGGCAACGACCCGAGCGCCGTGCCCGACGTCAGCAGCCATGCCATCCAGAGGCGCTGGGCACCAAGCGCTTGCGGCGATCCCCACGCGACGTAGCGGTCGCCCGTCGAGCTTGTCGGGTCCAGCGTGACTTCCGTGTTTGCCAGCGGCGAACCCGTCGGTCGCGCACCCGTGCCATCATCGGCGGAGAGGCCAAGATGAATCAACGGCGTCGTGCCGCCGGAAGCAAGAGCGTTGATATTCGTGCCAAGGCCGGTGAACGTTTGCGACGCGGCAACGTCGAGGGGCGCGAAGAAAATTTGGCCGAGCGACCAGCCGGTGGCCGAAGTCGACGTTCCACCCATGGCCGTCACGAGGTATGAGGTCGATTCGATTCTCGCGGGACGGTTCGCCGTGACCGAGGCGTAATTCAACGCTCCCGAAGACGTGTTCGCCCATGTGCCGGGGCTACCGGCCGTCGTGCAGATCCACATGGCGCCACTTTGATCGATGACGAAGTCGCCGAGCGCGAACGTGCCAGATACCGGCGCGCCGGAGGTCGTGCCGCCGACGTACCGTGACGAAGACGTCGCGCCTGTCAGGCCTGCTGCCGACCAGACGGCTGCGGTCTGCGCGTTGGAGCCGGTGAAGGTATTGGCGTTCGCGAGTACAGCGAGGCCGGTGGTCGGGTGGACGTGATCCACGCGTGAAACGGACGTGCTCGTGCCGGCCGAAGCCGTGCCAGCCGCTAGCGGCAACGTAGAAGACCGTGGGCCATGGCCGACCCATGTGCCAGGGCTGCCGGCCGCGGTACAGATCCACATGGAACCGGAACCGCCATCGATGACGAAGTCGCCGATGGCGAAAGTGCCGCTTGTTGGGGCGCCACTGTTGGTGCAGCCGACGAATCGTGCTCCCGAGAAGGACTGGGCGCCAGTGAGGCCAGTCGCCTTTACCGAGCGCGATGACGTGTCGCCTGGAGTTGTCAGGCCGTAGGTCAGCGTGCCAGCACCTGATGTCGTGTAAGCGGTGTTGACGTTCGACGTTTCGTTGCCTTCGACTTGAACGTAGAACGTCCCTGATGAAGCGACGATCGTGAATCCGTATCCGCGCGCGGTCGCCGGTTCGGCACGCAGTTGGTTGCCCGTGATAGTTGCCGACGTCGACGAGGATGCCGCCGAGCCCTCGATGTTGTAGTAACGGTACGTCGACGTGTTCGCCGTGGGCTCCGTACAGGAGATATTATTGCCGGATACGGTCACGCCTCGTCCGGCGAAAACTTGGGCGTAGATGCCGTAATACGTGGTCGACGCGACGTTCGCTTTACCAAAATCTTCAAGGTAATTGTCGACGATCGACGCCGCGTACGCGCCGGGAGCGTAGATACCGTGGCCGCGCACGCCGTACGTATGATTGCCTTTGACCGACCAGCCAGTAGCGTTGTCGAGAACGATCGCGCCAGTGCCTTGGGGTCCCTGGATGGTATTGTCGACGATGAAACCGTCGAGATTCGAACCGCTCGAACCGACGACGACTTGCCGGATGCCGCATCCGTTGGCGTCAAGCAGGTAATTGCGGTAAAAACGGTTCTCCGAACCTGTCGCGGACGTGATTGCTGTTCCGTTTTGGGTGACGTCCGTCACGCGTATGTTGTCGAGGTTCGCGTTCGAGAGACGGCAATTGATGATTTGCGAATGATAGTTCAAGATGACGATGCAGCACGCTTCGCCGGACGCGTTGTTTTGCCTGTTCGCGTTGACGCTGAGACCGGTGAAGGTGACGGGTTCGCCACCGCCGGTAGCGTTGGTCGCCCATTCCTCGGGTACGAACACTCCGGTAACGCCGTTCGTGCCAGTCGGGTTGGAGCCGTTCGCCATGCGCACGACGGACGTGCCACCGATGCCGCCGCCGGATCCCGCGTAGGAACGGCCGCCCTTGAATACGACGGGGCCGGAAACGTTATAAATGCCCGCAGGGAAGTATACCGTCGAGCGGACCGTGCTTGCCGCGATCGCCGCGTTGATCGCCGCAAGGTCGTCGGTACTGCCGTCGCCGGTGGCACCGAACGCTTTGACGTCGAAGACTTGATTGCCTCTGTCGAGGAAACTGCCCGCGGCGAACGTCTTGGCGCCCGTGACCGTTTGCGTGCTCGCAAGGACCATGTCGCCGCTGCCGCCTGCCGGTGTCGCCCAGGTACCATCGCCGCGCAGGAATGTCGTGCCGTTCGCTGTTCCCGAGCCAAGGCGTGCGGACGCTACGGTACCGCTTGTAATATCGCCAGCGGCGTGCGCGTGCGCGGTATCGGCTTTTCCGCTTAGGCCTGATGTCAGCGCGCTGGTGGTGGCGTAGGACCCGGAGACCTGTTTGCCATCGAGTTGCGTCTGAATGTTCGAGGTGACGCCATCGACGTAGTTCAGCTCGGTCGCGGTCGCGGTGAGCGCGCCAAGTTTCGTAAGGTCTGCGGCCGTCGCGGCACCGACGGTCCGGCCGTTAAGGTCAAGGTTGCCGCCGAGTTGGGGCGCGGGGTCGTCCACGACGTTCGAGATGCCGCCA
>JALRBE010000060.1 GCA_023262335.1 Candidatus Saccharimonadia bacterium
GGATACCGCCAAGGATGATCATGATGACCGCGACCATGCCGAGTACTACAAGGATGGTATTGATGACGTTCTTGATGATGTCCTGCGCGCTGTCGCTTTTGGCGCCACAGATCGACGTCGAGCCAGTACTACTGCTGTTGCCGCCCGCCGCTCCCGAACCGGCACCGCCACCAGCGCCTGGCGCATTGCCTGGGCTCACGCCGCCGCCCGCCGAACCGCCACTGCCACCGTCGCCACAAGCGGCGTCGAACACGTTAATAGCCGACGTTTGCGACACGGCTACGGGAGCCAGGCTCAGTCCTGCGACCGCGACGATACTGGCAAGTGTTAATTGGATGAATCGTTTCATTGCTTTTCCTTATGCTACTACGTTTTTAATCACGAAATCAGTAATGGCCGCAGCCATGATCACGACGACCAGGCCGACCACCGCGTACAAAATGGTATCTTTGGCTGCCTTTATGCTGCTTGGATCGCCATTGCTTGAAGTATAGCGGATACCACCGAGCACGATAATGATGACCGACACGATGCCGGCAACCATGTACACGGTCATGAGCGCCGTTTCGATCTGGCTGCTCTGCAGCGACTTCGGCGCGTCCGGAAGATTCACGTCCTGCGGCGAAATGGTGATTTTGTTTTCGGCGAACTGCCGTTGCCAATCGGCCATTACTGTATGGCTCCTGTCACGAGGTTTACGATGCCAATAGACATGATCGAAAGCACCAGGCCGATCACGGCGTTCGTGATGGTTTTGCGGGCCGCGGTCGTGCCGGATGCCGTGTCGCCCGACAGCATGTATTTGAAGCCGCCATAAATGATGAAACCGAACGAGACGTAGCCGACCACATAGAGGAGCATTTCGACAATGTTAATGGCGATCTTAGTGACCCAACGGCTCAGCTGCGTGGCAGTATCGCCGCCCATTTCGTTCGGCGACATGATCTCGCCTTCGCCCTTACAAAGACCCTTGTACCAAGCAGGGAAGAAGGTGATGGTGCTCGCGCCGCAGTCACCACCGGCAGCCGCCACCGGCTGGGGCGTATAAAAGCTTGAAACCCCCAAAAAGGAGGCGGTGACTATTGTAAAACTGACAAAAGCTTTTTTGATTTTTGATATCATCACATTTATCCTATCACACCGCCAGGGACAAGCCAATTCACGATGACCACCATGAATCCGTACAGGAACAGCCCGATGACGATGTTGCGGACGATAGTAATGGCACTGCTGACCTGAGATTGGTTGTCCTGTGCGCTGGCATACAACACGCCAGCGTACGAAATGCCGCCGACGGCAAGGATGCCGATGATGACCGTCAGTACGCTCACGGCGATACGGATAAGTTCGTTAATCGCAGCGACGCCTTTTTCGGAATCGCAGCGAATAAACTGCGTCTTAGTGCCACCGCATGTCCCCGCTGCCTGGCCAGCCAAAGCAGTCGCTGGCGACAGTATCGCGAGCAGGGCAGTAAGACTGATGACTAATATGAGTAGTTTACGTATCATACGATAATTCCTCCGGGCACGAGCCAGTTTACTATAACGACCATGAACCCGTACAGCAAAAGCCCGATGACGATGTTACGAATAAGTTCTTTGGCCTCCTTGGTATCACCCTCGCTGTCCTGCGCCTTCGAGTAGAGGATCGACGCCCATGCCAGGCCGCCGACCGCTGCGATACCGATGATGATCGTCAGTATGCGGACCGCGATGCGCAGGATCTCGGCAATCGCCTCTTCGCCTGTTCCGGTGCAGTCTATAAGCACGGTTTCGGCCTTGCCGCACTGATGGCCGGTCTTATTTGACTCCGACAGTGGCATCGTCGGCGGCTTGCCATCCGGGCACTGGCCGGTCTTCGGGTCAGGCCTGCTGCCGTCCGTACATTTGCCGTAGCCAGAGATCGTCTTGCGGCCCAAGCAGTCGTTATAGTCGGCGCCGTTATATGCGACCTCAAGGTTACATTCCTTTTGAGCAGCCTCGAGCAACTTCTTGCATTCCTCTTCGCTCTTGCCGGTCGCGCGGCACTGGCGAGTGTAGTTCGTGTCCGCGCTCGCTTTGTCGGGTTCGCTTTCGGAATTGGTCGTGTCACTCGACTGCGCCTTGTCTTTTGGTATCATGCGGTTCTTCGTGTCGGTACAGGTTTCTTCGAACTCGCTTACGCCGACGTTTTGGTTGACGCCGCACGAGTACGCACCGTTGGAACCCTTCTTATAACAGCCGGGTCCATCCTTGCCGTTTTTTATGTAATCGAACCCTGACATACAGGTGACGTTCTCCTGCGCAAGAGGGGTGCCGTCATTGTTCCTTGGTGCGATCCGACCAGTATCTTCGGATGAATAGCCGTTCTTGCGCCAACACGTGTTGTCATCAGCATGAAGGATCTGATCATTCGGACAGCCGAGCGTCTGCGTATTCGGATCAAGCTTCGCCGCCCCGCTGTTCGTGTAGCGCACCTTCCAGCACATGCCATCACTTTCGTGGTACTCCCATACGTCGGTTGGCTCGTTCGGATCACCGCATATATATGCCTGCGCCGTGCCCGCGCTACCCGCAAGCGACAAAACGCCGACCGCAACGACGAACAAGGCAAAAACCGGGAGGATAAGACGCAGTGTTTGTTTTAGTTTCATTTCTTTTTACAAAGTACAATGAATCGCCGGCGAACGCAAGCGTTTTCCAGGGTAATGCGCCTGTTTTCATCATTGACACCATAAGCGTGATAACAGATACTTGAGGGGTATATGATGCAGCGCTGGTCGACACACTTGGCCGTGCCTCTGCGTACCTTGATGCGGCGTGGGGTATTGTTCCTCATGGGCGGACTTATCGCGGTTCTCGCCACGCTGTCTCCGCTCGCCGCCAAAGACGCGTCGGCAGTCTCGTTGCTCGACATCGGAACGGGCGGCAACAGCTGTTCCATCGAAACGGTCGGGTGGGTCATATGTCCGACCATGCGTTCGATCGCCCGGCTTGCCGACAAAGGGTTCGCCTACGTCAACCAAGACTCGCTCGGTATCGACTACGAACTCTTCAATAACAACGGACGTACCTTCAACGCCTGGGAAATCATGCGCAACATCGCCAACGGCCTGTTCGTTATCGTCTTCTTGTTCATTATTTACGGCTACTTGGTCGGCAGGGTCAGCGGCACCTACAACATCAAACGCCTGCTGCCGCGCATGCTCATAGCGGTCATACTAGTGAACGTCTCGTATTTCCTGGCCGTCATCTTCGTCGACGTCTCGAACATCGTCGGCGACGCGGTATGGAACTTCATGAAGCAAGTTTACGGCAGCGGCAGTCCCGTATTGCCGCTCGGCGTAGTTACCGACCCGTCCAGCAACGGTAACCTGACCAAAATGACAGGCGCCGCCATGGGCGATCCGAGCATGGTATGGGCGCTCATGCCGCTCATCGGCGCGGTTACCATCACCGTCGCGGTCGTCAGTGCCATCACCGTCATTCTTATAATCATGCGCGAAGCGCTCGTGACCGCCTTGATTCTTGCGGCGCCCGTATTGATCGTTCTATACCTGCTACCGAACACTGAGCGGTTCTCATCGCAGGCAATGCGCATGTTCGTCCAACTACTTATTTTGTATCCGATCATCGCGCTGCTGCTCGGTGTTGGCCAGATCGTCAGCATGGCCGCCAGTAGCCGTGACCCTTCGGCGTTTTACGGCGGCGGCACCACGAGTATCGTTCCTGATTTGATCGCGGCCGCGGCTGCCGTCGTTCCGCTCCTGGCGGTGTGGTTCATATTCAAGAACATGTCGGCGCTCATGAGCACGGCCGGATCCCGCTTGTCGGCCAGCCTTGCCGGAAGGCGGGGCGAAAAGGATTCCGACAAAAACGCGCGAATCGCTGGCAAGGCTCAGGCGGGACTCGCCGGCCTTAAAAAAGCCGCGGGTCTGGGCGACCAACCTGGACGGCGCCAAGCATTCAACAGGAATAGGCGTCGGCGATCGCTCAGTGGTAGCTCGCTAACGGGCGGCGAGGGCGAAAACCAATTGAACGGCACGCTACCAGACGGCGCTGCGCGCAGACCAGCCGCCAATGCCGACGCGCTTGAAGCAGCACTACAAGCCAGCGATGCCGCCAACTCGGAAAAGCGGGCCGAAGAACTGCAAAATGCCAACCTGAACGGCGACGCCGACAACCTGAACCTGGAGAACGCGGCCGCGGCGGCCCTTGAAAGCTCGGATCAAAACGACGGCAAAAAGGAACAAGACAAGCCAAAGACCGCGAAAGACATATTCAATAACATGAGCCATGCCCATGAGTCCAAAGACAAAGACCGCAAACTCAGCGGGGCGCAAGCGCCAGCCGGAAGCGACTCCGGTGCCGCGGCGGGCACCGCAGCCGCGCCAACGGCACCGTCCACGAGCTACCGGGCGCCATCCATCGCCCAAGGCGGCAACATCGTCACAGGCGGAGGCGCGCAGCAACCGGCAAAGATCATCGCGATTCCCGTGCAGGTGGACGCGTCGGCACTCCTCGGCCAAAACAATGCCGG
>JALRBE010000061.1 GCA_023262335.1 Candidatus Saccharimonadia bacterium
GGGCTCGCGGAAACCCGGTCGCGCACGCCGATGCCTCTGTCGTCGCTGTACGTCACGGTCAGTACCGGCATTGGCACCGGCTTTACCACGAACGGCAAGATCGACCCGGGCCTGCGCCGTAGCGAAGGAGGCCGGATGTTGGTTGAGTTCAATGGAAAAGTTCGCGAGTGGGAAACGTTCGCGAGTGGCAAAGCGATTTACAAGACGTATGAGCAGTATGCCCGCGACATCACCAGCAAAAAGACCTGGAACGAAATAGCCGACCGCATCAGCCGAGGGTTTCTTGTGGCGATTCCGCTCCTGCAACCGGACATCATTATCATCGGCGGAAGCATTGGTACGTACTTCGAGCGGTACGGCGACCGGCTGGAAGCCATTTTACGGACCCACCTGCCCGCGCACATTCCCTGCCCGCAGCTCGTGTCGGCAAAACACCCGGAAGAAGCCGTCATTTATGGATGTTATTACTATGCAATCGACTCGCTCGCTGATTAAACGGCTCAGGGGCGACTTCCCCGGCTTCACGTTCGAATCATCGGACGGGTTCTGGTGGTCCGCAAGCAAGCGCACCATTCATTTCGATGCGTCCGCCGAAAACAGCACCGTGTACAGCCTGCACGAGCTATCCCATGCCATTCTTGACCACAAGGGCTATGAGTACGATATCGACCTCGTAAAACTGGAGCGTGACGCGTGGGATTACGCTCGGCGCATCCTGGCGACCGAATATGACGTAACGATCGACGAGACGGTAATACAGAACAACCTTGATACCTACCGCGACTGGCTGCACGCCCGTAGTACGTGCCCCGCCTGCGATGCCACCGGCCTGCAAACGAAGCAGCGTACGTACCGTTGCCTTGCCTGTGGTCACCTATGGAGCGTCAACGAGGCGCGCATTTGCGCCCTAAGACGCTACTCCCTGCAAACGAAATAACGCCCGTTCGGGCGTTATTTCGTTGTGTCAGCGTACTACGGCCGACTACTTGTCGCTGGTAGCAACGACCTTTTTGGTTCGACGGCTAATTCGGCCACCCTTTGCGCCGGCGATGCGAGCCAGCTCAGGGTTAGCGGCGAAACCGCCAGTACGGCCAAGTTTGCCGCCCTTTGCACCGATCTTCGCGTAAAAATCAGATCCGTGCTTCGCTTTGTTGGTTGCAGCGGCTTTCATGCCGCCAGCTTTGGTTCCTGCCATTTCAGGTCTCCTTATACTAAAAGGTCCGCCCACAACAGTGGTCAGACCCTCCTTATTTACCTCACATAACTCATATGTGCTATGTGTATGTTTACATAATAGCATAGCATAGCCATTTTGTCAAGCTTTACAATAAGCTTTTTTATTATAATGCTAGTGTTGCATATATCCACGTGGTGGTATACCATGAATATAGTTCGTTGTCCGAACGAATCGAGGTTCATTGCGGAACCTGCACAAGGCACCTGTTTGGACTTATCAAAACAAATATATAAGTCCTCAGTAAAAAACGACCGTCTCTGCGAGAGCGGTCGTTTTTTGCTATACTGGACTCTAATGAGATATTCTGCCGATTGCGAAGTGTGCCCGATCGTCCAAGCTCCGCAAAGCAAACAGGGACGATTGGATATTATCGAAGGGGACTTTTGGATCGCGAACCTCCGTGCGGACGATCAATCCCTTCTTGGCACTACGTACGTTACGCTGCGTGACCACAAGGAATCGCTTGCCGACCTGACCCGCGATGAAGACGATGAATTTCGCGATATTCGCAACAAGTTGATACGCGCGCAG
Source organism: Candidatus Saccharimonadia bacterium (assembly GCA_023262335.1). Taxonomy (GTDB): domain Bacteria; phylum Patescibacteriota; class Saccharimonadia; order Saccharimonadales; family Saccharimonadaceae; genus UBA2112. The sequence goes on from JALRBE010000061.1 coordinate 1,769, forward strand.
ACACGCGCCTTCGGTGCCGAAGTCGTCAACGTGTCATGCCTAATGAACAATACGTTCCAAGATGAACTCCCCGTACCCCATGTGCATTACCACTTCAAACCCCGCTACTCGCACCCGATAACGTTCGAGGGGCGCACGTTCACCGATGAGCAGTTCGGCCACTACTTGACCGAAAAAAACCGCCAACCAGTAAGCAACAATTTCGGCCGTCACATCGTGCGCGCACTGCAGCACTGCCTTTGATCGGGACGAACTTACCGCGAGGTACTACTTCACCATAGCCCACATTGCGTCGCCATTGCGCGAAAATTGATCACCCGTGTGGCTCCCGAGTTCAATAAGGACACTTGGTACCCCGAGAACCTGCCCGTAGTAGTCGTCCGCGGTACCACTGATGCCATATTCGAACGTGTCGGACGACCCGGTCGTGTTCGCGTACCCGCTGATACGGGCGTACGTGGCAGCACGAGCGTTCGAATCACCTGCCTGGTTGGCCGCAAGAAGACTGCCAACACTGTGATACGAGAGCACGAGTCGCGGCCGTACCCTGCTAACATACGAGGCCAAGGCCTGCGACTCCGGCTCGGAAAGCGCGGACGGGCCTCCTCCCCCGGGGAACGGAGCGTTCGACGTCGTGGTGATGTCACTCTTCCAGTCGCTCGTAGCGAAATTGCGGTTCAGGTCGACGTTACGCGCGTTCGTCCGGCTGCCTGCAGCCACGCCATCAGGGTTTATGGCGGGTATGACAACAACGGTCTTGTCTGCCGGTATCTGGGAAGGTCGCGCCTCGAGAGCGTCGATCCACCGCAACATCAACGACCGTGTACTCGCTTCGTTACCGTGTATGGCTCCCGTAAAGAGAATGACGTTCGGCCCGGAACCGAACGCGTACGTCGTAATCGATCTGCCCTTGTGCGATACGCCGATGCTGCCGACCACCTGGCAAACGGTACGCGTATCGTAGCGCCATGCCGAACCGCCCGTTATGTCGTGATCGCTCTTTAAGGCGTCACTCACCGTTATGGTAACACCACCGCACCGCGGGACCCCCGCGAAGTCAACGAACACCTGATTTGCTTGCTTGCCCGCCACCACGGCACCGCCGTTCGCGCTAATGACCCCTGAAAGGTCTTGTGACTGCTGTATCGGTTGGTCGAAGGTAATGACGGCCTTCGTGCCAAGCGGCACCTTGTATGTTCCGACGCTCACGCTCTTCACCTTAGGCCCGCCGGACGTCACAAACCGTAACGCGTAGGCACCATCAAGGCCGCTGCCGTCTTTGCCTGTTATGGCGTCGGCTATCAGTTCGAACGACGCCTGGCGAGCGAGTTCGGCGTCCCATGATACCGTCAGTTTTTTGCCCTCGTAGGCCGTTTTGACCGTGACTGCCTCTTGCTTGCCGCCGTCCGTTCGTACGAGCCGCAGCGACGCCGCCCCTATGTCTTTGTCGGTGGTGATTTCAATCGATTTTGGTCTGGCATAAACCGTTTCACTCTCTTTGATCGAAGCGCCCGTAACGAAGGTAGCCGTTAACGTCGTTACGTCATGTGCTGCCACGGTGCCAGCCTTTTTGCCGGCGAAATACCGTTCAAGCCGCAGTGAATACCGCTCTCCTTGCGCAAGCTCGAGCCGTGGAATATCGCAAACAAGGCTGTCGTTTTTCGTTGAGCAGGCTGCCGTTTTGCCGTTTGCCATGACTTTGTACGCGAATACGGTGTCGGGGGTACTCAAAGGAAACGTGACGGCGCGCGTGACCGGAAGCGGTTTGCTGATAACGGACGAGACGGCAGCCTTTGGCGGACCAGGCACCCTGATACGATACTCTTTGCGCAGAAGGCTACCTCCTAGTGATAACGCTACCGTGCTTGTTCCCTCCTGCGGAGGCGCCGTAGCGATGGCGCATAAACGAGCAGCTCCGAGCGTCACGCCGCCAAGCGTCAGCTTTTGGTCCGCCACGAGTTTGAAGCCGTCAGAATGGGAACGTAGCAGGTCCGGAGCGAGCGTCGGCTGGTAAAAGCAGGTAGTGCCTGCGTACGAAAACGTGATCGTGCGCGGCCAAAATGTCAACGCTAACAGTGTTACCAAAAAAAGAGAGCCTCCAAGCAACCCATACCGGAGCGGATGCCTTTTGAACGTGTCGATACTCGTTTTGGTTGCTGTTTGTATTCGTTGGAACATTTACCTCTACTATTATAGCACTAGCATTTTGCCAAAGAAAAAGAGCTTCCTATTCGGAAGCTCTTTTTATAATTCGGCACCGTGCTAGTTTCCCACTTGTGGCAGTATAATCGCCGCAGCTAGGCTTGACTTCTGTGTTCGGAATGGGAACAGGTATTTCCCTAGCGCCATGGGCACCGAAGTAAGGCTTCGCTTGACACTTGTTGCCGATATAAAGAAATCGGTGGGTCGGAAGCCTCGCTTCGGAGTCCAAAACGGTAGGCACGGTATTTATAATCGAAAATTTAAAGATTAACGATGGTGCAAACACACCAATTACTAGTTAAGTCTACCTTATCACCTGGCTAATACAAGTATTAGCGTCGGTGAAAAGGACATAAAAAGGCAATGGGACTATTAGTACGCTTCAGCTCCATACATTACTGTACTTCCACCTTGCGCCTATCAAACAGATCGTCTATCTGTGTCCTCATAGGGAAATC
>JALRBE010000062.1 GCA_023262335.1 Candidatus Saccharimonadia bacterium
TGGCCGCGAGTTTCAAGAAATCGTCTGGGCGCTTGGCAGCAGACGCGTACAATTTGCGCAGGAGCGCGTCGCTGCTTGGCAGGAGCGATGTTTTTTTCACCGACGAATATAGCGGCGGGCTGCATAGTATCAGTGACTTTACGAGCAACGGGTACCGCTTGGCAATCTCGATCGCAACGAGCGACCCAAGCGAATGGCCGACTATTATGATCGGCCCGGTTACCCGGAGTTTGAAAATAGTAGCAAGTACCGATCGTGCCTGCGTTTTGGCGTCGTACAGCGCCCACGAAGGGCTTGGCGACGAGCCGAAGCCCAACAGGTCGATCGATACGACATATACGTCCTTTGGTAACTTGGCAACGACTTCGTCCCACGCGCCGCCCGTGTTGCCGATACCATGAATGAACAATATCGTCGCGCGCGGGTTCTTCGGCCTGTCGGCAAAATGAACGTTCAGGCTGTACGGAATCCTTAGCCATCGGTGAGCAATCGTATCAAGCATTACTACCATGATACCATCCGTCGATGAGCTTGCTGCCGTCGTATTCGTTAACCACAAAAGCACCCGATGGGGTGCTTTTGCTTAAACAACGATGCCATGCATCGGCTTCAGGGGGTAGAGTGCTATTTTTGGATTCACTCCAAAAATGAACGGAGGGGCGAGCCCCTCCTGATTCATTAACGCTTCGAGTACTGTTCGCGCTTGCGAGCGGATCGAAGACCGTATTTCTTGCGTTCCTTTTCGCGAGGATCGCGGCGAAGGAACTCAGCCTTCTTCAGCGTCGTTCGCAAATCGGCCGCGTCAACGGTAATCGCCTTGGCGATTGCCAATTTGATCGCGTCGACCTGGCCAGCCTTGCCGCCACCGGAAACCAAGACGGTGATGTCGTAGTCTTTCTGTTTGCCAACGAGGGCAAGCGGATCGGTGATTTCGGCGAGCAACGTCTTGTTGCCGTCCAGGTATTCGCTGGCAGGCTTGTCGTTGATCGTCAGGTTGCCTTTGCCGGCGTACAAGCGGGCACGAGCGGTCGCGCTTTTGCGTCGGCCGAGGCCGTAAAAATACTTCTTTTCAGCCATATTACTTTACCTCTACCTTCTCTGGTGTCTGGGCAGCATGGTTGTGCTCAGGGCCAGCGTAGATCTTTAGTCGTTTCATTCGTTCAGGGGCAAGCTTGTTCTTAGGAAGCATGCCTTTTACGGCGTTCTCGATGATTCGTTCTGGGAACTTCTCGCGAACTTCCTTCAACGTCGCATCCTTGATACCGCCGGGGAAACCTGAGTGGCGGTAATACACCTTGCCGGTCTCTTTGTCGCCAGTGACGACGGTATCCTTGGCGTTGATGACGACGACATAATCACCACCGTCGATATGAGGGGTATACGTGGTCTTGTACTTACCGATGAGGTATTTGGCGATTTGCGTCGAAACGCGGCCAAGCGGAGCATCGGTCGCATCGATCAGAATCCAGCGGCGAGTCACCTCGGTTGGCTTCTGCGAATACGTTTTCGTAGTCTTAGGTGTGCTCATTATGCTGCTACCTTCTCTTTCGCGACGGTCTTAGCTGCTGGTTTCGCAGCAGGCTTCGCGACCGCCTTGAGCTCATCGACAAACCCGATGGTTGCCATTTGAGCGCCATCGCCGATGCGTAGGCGCGTGCGGGTCACGCGAACGTGACCGCTAACACGACCGCCGAGCTGCGGAGCGATTTCATCGACAAGCTTGAATGCTGCTGCCTGGGTAGACAATGCAGCAATCACTGCGCGTCGGTTCGCGAGATCGCCCTTTTTGGCTTTGGTGATTACTTTTTCAATGTAGCGAGACAGCTCTTTCGCCTTTGGCAAGGTGGTTTCGATTTCACCGTGCTCGACAAGGCTGGTGGCGAGACCCTTCATGAGGGCTCGTCGCTGGTCTCGTTCGCGGCCGAACTTGCGGCCTTTGTATCCGTGACGATGCATCTCTAGAGCTCCAGTTCCGCCAATTTATCTTTGACTTCATCAAGCGCCTTGCTGCCAAAACCTTTCAGTTCTCGCAGATCCTGCTCGCTCAGAGTTACAAGGTCGTGAACGGTGCGGATGTCATTATTGACAAGCGCGTTAGCAGTACGTGCAGTCAGGTTCAGCTCTTCAATTGGCGTATTGAGTTCGCTGACGTCGCCTTCGTCGCTCTGGCCGAGGGCTGGAGCGGCTTCGACGGTCGTGCTGCCTGCAAGCGCGGTGTATTGATTGACCAAAATGGCTGCTGCTTCTTCGAAGGCTTCCTTAGGCGTAATGGCGCCATCGGTGTCTACAGTGAGGAGCAGTTTGTCCAGGTTGGTTTCCTGGCCGACACGGGTGTTGTCGACCTTGTAGCGTACGCGCAGCACAGGGCTGAATACGGCATCCAAAGCGATCATGTCGCTGTGAAGGCGCGCCGCGCTGCTGTCTTCGATCGTACGGTAGCCTCGGCCAGATTCAACGACGAGGTCGAACAGAACGGCCTTCTTTGGATCGTCAATCGTACAAATGATTTGATCAGGGTTGACGATTTCAACGTCTGCCGTCGTCTTGATGTCGCCAGCAACAACAGGACCCGCGCCCTTTTTCTCGAGGCGGAGTTCGACAGGTTCGTCGGTGTGGACCTTCAAACGGACGTTCTTGAGGTTCAGCATGATGTCGACGACATCTTCTTTTACGCCAGGAACGGTCGTGAATTCGTGAGTAGCGCCTTCGACGCGGAAAGCGACGATAGCAGCACCCTTGATGCTTGAAAGGAGGACGCGACGCAGGCTGTTGCCGAGCGTGTTGCCGTAACCGATGTGCAATGGCTCGATGACGAATTCAGCGCTGGTAGCGTTGTGTTCGTTGACTGCAGCCAATAGTGGGTTGTGAATAACTTTTGACATTCGGTAGCTCCTTATTAGCGTGAGTAATACTCAACGATTAGTTGTTCGTTAATATCTGCTTCTGCTTCATCACGGGTCGGAAGACCGGTAACTTCAATCTTGAGCTTCTTCGCGTCGCTTTTCAGCCAGCTCAGCGGAGACTGTACGGAATTATTAACCACGTCGTCGATTTGGCTAAAGTAGCCTGACTTGGTGCTTTTTGGGCGCACGGTAATCACGTCACCGGCTTTCACGCGGATCGATGGGATATCGACGCGGCGGCCGTTGAGTTCGAAGTGACCGTGACCGACCAATTGTCGGGCCGCGCGGCGGCTGGTCGCGAAACCGGCCCGGTATACGGCGTTATCAAGTCGTAGTTCCAAAAGTTGGAGAAGGTTTTCACCGCTCAAACCTGGGCGACGTGTCGCTTCGGTCATGAGACGCGCGAACTGCTTCTCAAGTAGGCCGTACGTACGGCGGACCTTTTGCTTCTCGCGAAGCTGGGTCAAGTACAAGCTTGGCTTGCCTTGGCGACCATGGGCGTGCTGACCTGGAATGCCGGTCTTTTTGACCATGATCTTGTGCGCTTTAGGATGAAGGGCATAACCTTCTCGGCGCGATTGCTTAACGATAGGTGAAGTATCACGTGCCATATTATGCTCTCCTTGCTCCCTTCGGACGTACGCCGCCGTGTGGAACGCCGGTTACGTCTTTAATGCTGTCGACGTTGATGCCGAAACCGCCAACGGCACGGATTGCCGCGTCACGGCCTAGGCCAACGCCCTTAACGAATACGTCCACGCTTTTCAAACCGTACTGAGAGCTCGCGATTTCAGCAGCTTTCTCTGCAGCGACTTGCGATGCGTAGGCCGTACCTTTTTTGCTACCGCGGAAACCACAAGCGCCTGCGCTGCTGGCTGCGATAACGTTGCCTTTTTTGTCTGTGAAGCTGACGATCGTGTTGTTGAACGTCGCTTGGATATGAAGTTGACCAGCCGGAACGGAACGTCGCTGCTTTTTGTTGCGAGCGCTGGTTTTAGCTGTAGAAGTTGCTTCTGCCATTTGTCATTCCTTCCTACGTCTTCGACGCTGCCTTAGGTTGAGCGCCACCGACCGCGACCGCGCGACCCTTGCGGGTACGTGCGTTCGTGCGAGTCCTCTGGCCGTTGACAGGCAAGCCCATCTTATGGCGAAGACCGCGATACGCGTTGATGTCTTTCAGACGTTTGATATTGTTGGTCACTAGGCGTTGGAGGTCGCCTTCGACGGTATAATCACGATCGATTATCTCGCGAATGCGGTTTTCTTCAGCCTCGGTGAGATCTTTCACCCGAGTGGTCGGCTCAATCTTTGCCGCCGCAAGGATGTCTCGAGAGTGCTTTTTGCCAATGCCGTACACGTACGTCAAAGCAATGTGCACTTGCTTGTCTGCTGGGATTACAACCCCTGCAATTCGAGCCATGCTTAACCCTGCCTTTG
>JALRBE010000063.1 GCA_023262335.1 Candidatus Saccharimonadia bacterium
GGACTCGCACATGCGACACTTAGCAAGCTGCTAACAGCAAGTAAGCAGCCGGACTTTCTTGCGGAACACGCACACGAAGGCTTCATGGCGAGATGCAATGACAGTAGCGTCGACCTTTTCAGGGATCTCGGATTCGTACCGAAAGCACTCTTGGGTTCAAGAACCGTCATGGAACGACCTGTTGCGAGCACGGCTTAAACGATATCGCACGATTACCGTTCGCAAGATCCGAACAGACTCTTTATACTTGTACTATGACAAGACTCCAAGGAACCAAACTCGCGAATTTTGCCCCGATTACCAAAGTGACGGAACTGCAGACAATAGACGTCGTGATTGGCGATGGCGCTGAGGTGGCAGAAGGCGCGACGATCACGGCTCACTACACGGGTGCGCTCTGCAAAGACGGCACCATATTCCAAAGCAGCCACGACACTGGCGAGCCAGCGACGTTCGGTCTGGACCAAGTGATCAAAGGTTGGGCGCAGGGCGTGCCGGGCATGAAGGTCGGCGGTACGCGCCGCTTCGTCATTCCGTCGGAACTTGGGTACGGGTCAAAGCGCGCGGCGTCGAACATTCCGCCGAACAGCGACTTGGTGTTTGACATCGAGCTCATTGATATTCCTAAAAAGTGGTACGAGTAGCGGCCGCGGCAAAGCGCGGTGCTATTATGTATACATAAACAAGGAGCCCCTATGTCGAAGCACGACAACGTCAAGGTCATCAATCAGCACGGTCCGTTCGGGTTCGTCATGTTCTTAGCTTGGATCGGCGCGTTCGTATACTTTTTGCAAGGAGCCAAGGACTTCGGCGACGTGGTGATGGCGTTCCTGCATGCCTGCGTGTGGCCGGCGATCGCCGCGTTCCATGTGCTGCGTGTGCTCGGCGCGTAGCCTGCCCTATTTGATTTCTACATTGAACTTCGCGGCGAGTTCCAAAAATGATATGAATAGAAAGTAAAAAGTGCCGCGACCTAGCTGGACGAATCCAGGGGTCGCGGCACTGCTGCGGTTAGCCGTACTCGGCGATGAGCAACCACTTGGGGTCTTCGAACGGGATGCCGTGTTTGGCGCAGAAGACCTTGGCGGCCTCGATCTGCTGCGCGGTCACGGTCATGACTGGTTCGACGGCACCGTTCCAGTCTGCCGAGTTGACCGTACCGCGGATAGCGATTAGACGGTCTCCATTATCGCTGTCGTAAACGACTTCTTCGATCGGAATGGTGTCGATGGCCGCCCTGCGGGCAAGCTGATACTGTGCGTACAGTTCGATGTTGCCGGGCATTTTTCGCCAGTCTGTCCAGTCCAGCTCAGACTCTGCGGACGGGTCGACGGGCAGCTGGACGAGGCTTTCGACCCATTCGTCGAAATCCTGACCGCTGTTGAACGGATCCCACGGCAGCGATTCTGCCGCTTCGGAATCCAGGTTGACGCCGTATACCAAATGCGCGTAGGGGCTTGAGCCCATTGCTGCTCCTTGGTGGTTTTGAGTACCGCTCTCACAATGAAAGCTAAATTATATTATAGCATAAAAATATTAAAAATACAATATTTGCAGCACGTGTTCCAAACGGAGTGGACGCGGAGGTTATTTTATTTGGCCGTATTCAAGAATGTCGCCAGGCTGGCAGTCGAGCGCTTCGCATATGGCTTCGAGCGTGGAAAGACGGATGGCTTTGGCTTTGCCGTTCTTGAGAATGGACAAGTTGGCCATGGTAATCCCGACTCTTTCCGACAATTCAGTCACGCTCATTTTGCGCTTTGCCAGCATGACGTCGATGTTGATTATAATTGCCATGACTATACCGTCAGATCGTTTTCGGATTTTATGGTAACGGCTTCGTGCAAAAGCCGCGCGATCAAACCTATGGCCGCGCTGATTATGAGCGGCATGCCGACTAGGAACAGACCGATGACCATGAGCCCAGGCGCGTCGTCGTTGTCGGCCCATACGTAAAACAATGGCAGCGTGAACGCGAACACGATGCTGATGAAGCCGGCGTAGGACGCGATGGACTTCAGCAGGCTGACGACCCGTTTGGAAAACACGCGGCCGGCGTCAATGGCGTCCAGGACTTTCCAGCCCTTGAAGATGCCGAAAAAGAACGGGACGGCGGCAAGGTACATCGCCGCGACGATCAGCTGCGCCGCGTAGCCGTAGCCCGGGTACTCGGCCTCGGCCGATTTCGCTATATCGGGCAGCAAGAACGCGCAAAGCGCCGCGACGGCAATGGCGACCGTCATGGCCGTAAGGCGCAGGAACAGGGTTGATGATTTGTGAGCGATACTGCTTGTCTTCATAGTCATACGATATCACACTATTTATCGTAAAACAATAAATATATATTGTTTTAAATAAATACCCCACACTCTAGTGCGGGGTTGCGTTCAGGCCATGTAGGCGCTGGGAACGGGAATGAAAAGCACATGGACGTCATCGTCATCGACGCCGACTTTGGCCGCTACCGACTGCTTGATCTCGATCAGCACGCTCCTTGTGTGCGCGGTTGGCCCAAGCGCAAGACTGCCGCCGCCGAAAATCTCTACAATCACGTCCGCGCGCGAACGGACTTCGTACTTGGCTCTGGAGGCGATGATGAACTGGATATCCAGGGTATCGCCTTCTTGAAGCATCAGCTTTTCCGAAAGCATTTCGCGTACCGACCGTTGGAAATCATCGTACGGATTTCGATACGTGAACTTATCGAACTCCCTGCGGAATACGATTTTGACGCTATAGTACATGCGATGCCTCTCGCTCAAACGGTGCGACGGTATGTGCACCCACCTTATGCAAGTATACCTGAATCTGCCAAGTAACGCTTGGCTCTTGGTGTCTGCTATACTTTTGTCATAAATAACCGGAGGCATTGGCATGGATTTGAGCATCAATATCGTAGCGGTCATCGTAGCGGCTGTGGCCGCGTTCGCAGTGGGGGCGGTATGGTATGGCCCGCTGTTCGGCAAAAAGTGGCAAAAGATCGTGGGGCTTAGTGACAAGCAGCTGCAAGACGGCCAGGCAAAGGTATTCGGCGGCGCCTTCGTGTTGACATTCATTATGGCCGTGGCGCTGGCTATGTTCATCGGCGACAACGACGTCGTGTACGGACTCTGCGCGGGGCTTGCGGCAGGCGTTGGCATCGTCGCGACCGCGTTCGGCGTGAACTATTTGTTCGAGCACCGTTCGCTCGATTTTTACTTCGTTAATGCCGGCTACAATGTGGTGACGCTTGCAATCATCGGCGCCATTTTGGGTGCGTTCTAAAGGTTCGGTCTAAGCATGGCAAACGCGAACAACCAAACCGTGCCTACCGGAGCGGACGTGTTGGAATTTTTGGCACGGCTCGATGACGCGCAGCAGCGCACGGACAGCGAAACGCTGGTAAAACTGATGTACGACGTAAGCGGCGAGGCTCCTGCCATGTGGGGACCGGCAATCATCGGGTTCGGTTCGTACCACTACAAGTACGACAGCGGCCGCGAAGGCGACATGCCGCTGATCGCCTTCTCGCCCCGCAAAGGCAAGTTCGCGCTATACATAATGGACGACGCGGCCAAGTTTCCGGAATTGCGCGAAGAACTCGGCAAGTACAAAAGCTCAAAGGCATGCCTATACGTAAACAAACTCGCGGACGTTAACATGGGCGCGCTCGAGCGGCTGGTGAGCGCATGTTACGCCGACGCAAAAAAAACGTATGCTGCGTGATTACGCCCAAACCGAAAACTGGCGGCTGCTTGACGCGGCGCTCGAAGATTTCATAGACCTGCCTCCACGGCTGTCGCTAATCGGCTTTACCGAGCTGACGCCTGACTCGTTCGTATGGAAGATTTTTGACGGCGAAACCGTGTATTATTTGTACGCCGAAGATTACGTGCCAAGCCTGGGTCACGTGAAGGAGCGGATACAAGACTTTTGGCCGGACAAGATCGAACTCACATTTATACCTGCCAAGTCACCGATCGCGTTCGAGGACTCAATGCCGAACAAGTTGGCAGAAGTCCATAAACCGCCAATGTATGAATATGAGTTCGCGAAATTCGCAGCGCAATCCGGGTACGACCACGTGTTCTTGCTCAAATCAAACGAAAAGATTTAGGCGTATCAGTCGTTGATGACGGACTGAACTTCATGGGGGTTCAGTTTGCTGCCACCGACTCGCGGGCTGCCGGCGATGATGTCGGAGCCACCCCACTGATCTTGTT
>JALRBE010000064.1 GCA_023262335.1 Candidatus Saccharimonadia bacterium
AGGCTTGCTGAGGCGCGTGATTTCGTTAATGACGCTGTTTTCGCCAGGCTTGTTGATCGTGATGACCAACGTGCCGCGTGGCTTACCAGCTTCTTCCTTGACGTCAGTCAAGTATTTGTTTGCCTTGAGGGCTTCTGCGACAACCTTCTTGAGTTTGCTCGTTGGGACGCGAACTTCGGTCTTGCCAACCATTGCCGCGTTACGAATGCGGGTCAGAAGGTCGGCGATTGGGTCTGTAGATTGTAGTGACATATCGTTATTCCTTTCCTTCTACCAGCTACTCTTTGTGATACCAGGGATTTCGCCCTTGCTTGCTTTTTCGCGGAAGTTGATGCGGCTCATGCCGAACTTGCGCATGTACCCGCGTGGACGGCCGCTCAGCATGTCGCGGTTCTTCCATCGCGTCGGACTGCTGTTGTTTGGCAGTTTCTGCAAGCCGTCGAGGTCACCGAGCTCTTTGAGTTCAGCGCGCTTCGCAGCGTACTTCGCGATCATCTTCTTGCGCTTTTCGTCACGCGCGATCATTGATTTCTTAGCCATTAGCGCACGCCTCCTTCTTTCTCAAATGGTAGACCGAATTTCTCGAGCAGCGCACGACTTTTCACCGCGTCGCCGTCCTGAATAGTAAACGTTACTTGCAGACCGTGGATCAGCTGCGTCTCTTCGAACGTGAGTTCGGTAAAGATTGACTGGTCGGTCAGACCAAGGTTATAGTTACCACCTTTGTCGAACTTCGTGCCGACGCCGTGAAAGTCACGGACGCGTGGCAGCGAAATGTTGACGAGTCGGTCTAGGAATTCGTACATACGGGCGCCACGGAGCGTGACGCTGATGCCGACTGGGGCACCCATTCCCGCACGGATCTTGAAGCCGGCGATCGATTTCTTCGCCAGGCGATCGACTGGTTTCTGGCCAGTGATCTTCGTAAGCGTGTTTCGAACCGCGTCGATATGCGCTTTGCTTTCTTTGGCTTTGCCGGTTCCTACGCTTACCGTGATCTTCTCGAGTTTAGGCACCTGGTGCACGTTTTCGAGTTTGAGTTCGGCCTGCAGTTCCTTGACGTACGTTTCCTTGTACAAGGCTTTCAAGCGAGGAGCCGGAGTAGCAGCGGTTTTTTCAGCCATTACTTGATCTCCTTTTTGTTCGCCTGAATGGCGACTCGTGATTTACTGCCTTCGGCGGCTTTGTAGCCGACTCGGCTTGTTTTGTTCGTCTTTTCGTCGACGACCAATGCAACCTTGTGCAACGGCGTCGGGACATGGATGTCCTTGTGTCCGCCAGTCGGGTTCAGCTGTGACGGTTTGAGCTTGCGGTGCTTTACACCGAGGTTTTCAACCAGCACGGCGTTCTTCTTTGGCAGGACGGCCACAACCTTGCCGGTCGTACCCTTGTTACTGCCGCTGATGATCTTGACGATATCGTCTTTCTTAATACGGTTTGCCATATTAGAGTACCTCCGGCGCAAGGCTGATGATCTTCGCGTACCCGAGGTCGCGAAGCTCGCGCGGCACTGGGCCGAATACGCGGGTCGCCTTTGGCGTCTTATCGTCGTTGATGATAACGCAGGCGTTGTCATCGAAGCAGATCGTGCTGCCGTCTTTGCGCTTGATTTGGTTGCGCGTTCGGACGACGACCGCTTTTTGGACGGTTTTCTTCTTAACGTTGCCCGTCGGGTTCGCATCCTTGATGGTTACGACCACGACGTCGCCGACGTTCGCGTAGCGACGGCGCGTACCACCGAGTACTCGGATGATCAACGCTTCCTTCGCACCGCTGTTGTCGGTTACTTTCATTCGTGATTCTTGTTGCAGCATGCTTACGCCTCCGCCTCGCTCTTCAGCTCAACGCTGCCCTTCGATTTCTCTTCGATCAGCTTCAACGTGAAACTTTTCGTCTTCGAAACGGGACGCGTCTCGATGATATGAACTTTGTCGCCCAAGTGGGCTTCGTTGTTCTCATCATGAGCCGTGTACTTGCGGCTGACAGTGTACTGCTTGCCGTAGATCGGGTGGGTCTGACGAGTCGTGACCGTGACAGTGATAGTCTTGTCACGAACGTCAGACGTCACGATACCAACTAGTGTCTTAGCCATTATTTCGTCTCCTTTAATTCTTCTGCGCGGATTGCCGTCTTGAGGCGGGCGATATCCTTGCGGGTGTGCGTCAGAACGCGAGGGTTCTGTAGCTCACCGGCACGATGGCCGCGCTTCGCTTCAAGTTGGTCGTTCAGCTTTGCAGCCAAATCCTTCTTCAAGTCTTCAAGCGACTTGACGACAGGAGCTTCCTTGGTTGACTTCACAGCTTTGACAGCTTTCTTTTCAGCCATGTTACGCCTCCTCTCGCTTTACGAACTTGGTTTTCACTGGCAGCTTGTGGCTCGCCAGGCGCATCGCTTCGCGAGCGACTTCTTCGTTCACGCCCTTCATCTCGAACAGGACGGTGCCTGCCTTGACCTTGGCGACGAAGAATTCGGGATTACCCTTACCGCTACCCATCTTCACGTCCTGCGGTTTGCGGGTACGTGGGGTGTGAGGGAAGATACGGATCCAGATCTTACCGCCACGCTTGATGTAACGGGTCATTGCCTGTCGGGCAGACTCGATCTGTCGCGACGTGATGTCGTTATTGCCTTGCGACTGCAAGCCGTAATCGCCGAAAGCGACGTAGTGGCCGCGGGTCGCGTTGCCTTCGTTCTTACCCTTACGAACTTTTCGATACTTGGTTTTCTTTGGTAACAACATATCGATTAGCTCCTTTCACCCTTGTAGATCCATACCTTGACGCCGATGATACCAACGCCAGGAGCGTTCGCTCGCGCAGCGTGGAAGTCGATGTCAGCGCGCAGCGTATGCAGCGGTACCGAGCCTTCGATCACCTTTTCGCGGCGGGCCATTTCGGCGTTGTTCAAACGGCCGGCAACCTGGATACGAATACCCTTGGCGCCAGCGTTCATCGTGTTCTGCGCGCTCATTTTGATCGCGCGGCGGAAGTTGATGCGGCGTTCGAGCTGACGAGCGATGTTCTCGGCAACCAATTTGGCGTCGAGTTCAGGTCGCTTGACCTCTTCGATGTTAATGCGGACCGGCAGGCTTGCCAGTTTTTCGATTTGCGTCTTGAGTTCGGCAACGCCCGCGCCGCCACGACCGATCACCACGCCGGCTTTGGCAGTGTGGATAGTAACGGTGATGAGGTTAGCTGAACGTTCGATCTCGATACGGCTGATAGTCGGTCGGCTCGCGAACTTCTTTTCAATGAGGTCGCGGATACGGACGTCTTCGTTCAGCCATTTGGCGAAGTCTCTTTTGCCGGCAAACCAACGTGAACTCCAGTTCTTATGGACCTGCAGGCGGAAACTGATCGGGTTGACTTTCTGACCCATCTTATTTCTCCTCCTTCTTGTCAGCCGCTGGCTTTGCCGCAGGCTTCTTCTTTGGCTTTTCTACGCCAGACACTTCGACCAAAATGTGGCTGGTTTTCTTTTCGAACGGCAGCGCGCGGCCACGGCTTGCCGGTTTGAAACGGCGAAGACGAGGACCGGTCGTAACGCTGAGCGTCGTGATCTGGAGTGACTTTGCGTCCAGGCCATGATTGTTCGTCGCGTTCGCGCGGGCGCTTTCGATGACTTTCTTTACTGGCAGCGCGGCTCGTTTTGGAACGTGTTCCAAGATGACAAGCGCGTCTGCGACGGTGCGGTTGCGAACAAGGCTAGCAACGAGGCTTACCTTGCGCGGCGTCTGATCGACACCCTTGGCAACAGCACGGACGGTATAAACTTGCTCAGCCATTACTTCGCCTTTCCACCGTGCTTACGGAACTTGCGTGTCGGGCTGAATTCGCCCAGCTTATGACCGACCATGTTCTCGCTGACAAGCACAGGAACGTGCACGCGGCCGTTATGAACGGCGAACGTGAATCCTACCATGTCAGGAGTGATCGTGCTGGCGCGAGCCCACGTCTTCGTGATACTTCGGTCACCGACGCCGAGAGCAGCTACTTTCTTAGCAAGCTTGGCATCGACGAATGGACCTTTTTTGAGTGATCGACTCATGATTTACCTCTTCCTCTTAGCGTCGTGACGCGATTTAACAATCAAACCGGCGACGTCTTTGCGGCGGCGGGTGCGGTAACCGAGAGTCAGCTGAC
>JALRBE010000065.1 GCA_023262335.1 Candidatus Saccharimonadia bacterium
TGAGCAAACGTACCCGGTTAGTTATTCTGCCGGCGTTTTACGTGTTTGCCGCCGGTGCCGTGGCGCTCGTAATACTTTCCATTATCATGGTGCCTAAGCTCGGTTCTGAAAAGGGCTATGGTATCGGTGCTGATGGCTTCCGTGCGTTCACCGAAGAAAAAGGCGATCTTGGGGTCGGTTCCGTCGCGACGAAGGAGCAAGTGGTGGCCGTACTTGGCAAAAAAGCCAAGTCGGTCGGCGATCCGCAGGTTTCGAAGGTATTCAATATGAACGGCAATCGCAGCCAAACGCTCACCTTCCCGTTCGTCCGCGCTGACGGAACGGCTTCGGAGCTGTATATCGACGTACGCTTATACAAGAACACGCAGGCGCTCGAGGGCGATCATCTGTACGTAGCTACCGCGAACGCGGGGACCGTTGCTGGTCACAAAGCATACTTCAAGCACGCGCAGACCCTTGATGACCAACGCGAATACCACATGATCGTCGTCAACGGCCTCAAGGTGTACCGGTTCGTCGTATCGCAGCCGTACGGCAACGTCACGATCAGCGAAGTCGCCGCGCTTGCCGCCGTCAAACGTCTCGCCGCCGAAGCTCAGCTTTAGCTCCGTTCCCTCCTAGTACCAGGAGGTGTAGAGAATATCGTTGTTCAAGTAGAACGGATCGCTGTAATTCCCTGCCTTGTCGGGCTCGGTGCAGTCAATGATTCCGGCCATGGAGCCGTCTACCGAACAAAGCGCCGTGTAGATTCTGAAATACTGCAACATTTGCATTTGGTCGGTCATGCGCGTGCACTTTTTGCCAGTGTACCAATCGAGGTCGCTCTGCGTCGCGGTGACGGCCATGGTTGGGATGCCGTCGCGGAATTTTTGGTTCGGATCGCCGGGGTTGTCTGGGCTGGTGGCATTGCCATTCTGGTCTAATACGCCGTCACGCGCGGCTTTTTCTTCGTCTGTCAGTCCGTCGTAGCGCATATAGACTCCGCTACGTCCCCACGGGTCGAGCCGGTTGACGCAGTACTGCAAATACTTTTCGTACTCACCTCCCTTTGTCGGTTTGCCGGTGTTTTTATCTATAAAGGGCTGGTTCTTTACTTGGTTGAGTTGCTGTTGCTGCAGGATCAAATACTCCTGCTCGCCACCAATGGTGTCGGCTTTGCTGACGCGCTGATCAAGCTCCTGTGATTTTGAGTCGTAGACTTTCGAATCTGATTTGGTCATGTAGTCGATGATGCCGTTCAGGTTCAGGGCCATCGGAATGTCTTCGAGCGGCATGCTGTAGCGGACGTTGCACATGATGTCCGGCGTGATGCCGATTTGCAGGTATTCAAGGTCGACCGGGCAGAATGCCGACGAAAGCCGCGCCAAGTACCCAGCGAGCCGTTCGCCGGCGTTTTCGCGCGTGAGGAGCATGGGCTGGGTTTGATAGAAGGCGTCCGCCGCTGGCGTTTTGGTGAGCGTCGCAAGGCTGTTGGTGATTAGCGACATCGTGCTGGCGAGCGTGCCGAATATCGGCGCCTTGTTGGCATCGAGCGTGTTCGCTGGCAGGCTGCGCACCAGCGAGCCGACGAAC
Source organism: Candidatus Saccharimonadia bacterium (assembly GCA_023262335.1). Lineage (GTDB taxonomy): Bacteria > Patescibacteriota > Saccharimonadia > Saccharimonadales > Saccharimonadaceae > UBA2112. Next base: position 1,573 of record JALRBE010000065.1, read on the forward strand.
GAGAACTTATTGTACGGATCGAACTGGTTTTGCTTGGCCTCGTGCCGCAGAACGTCGTCGCTGCCCTGCTGTGCACCAAGGATTTCGCCCAGGTACAAATACGCCTGCATGTCGGCGATGTTGCTTGGCATGAGCCCGCGGCTCATGGCCATGTCGCCGAGCAGTTCGCCCATGCCCGAAAACAGCGCGTAATTGGCGGCGATACCCTTCGTTTGCGACGTATAGAGTTGCTGCGTAGCGGTCGCGGCGATCATGCTGTTCGCGCCGAACCAGCCGGCGACGTATGGCGTCATGCTTGCCTGCACGATTTTTTGCGATGGCAGCACGGTGTTGTGCACCGGGCCGCGCCAGTTGCCCAGGTACAGTTGTATAAGGTTGTCGTCGGACGCGTTAGTAGGTGGGCACGTCCTGCGCCCCACTTCCACGGCGCCGGCCATTGCCGCTTGCATACCGAGCGGCGCCATTGCTTCTATGGCGGCCATGCAGCGCGTCGTCTGCGTCGTCTCGCCCTTCGTGGTCGTTTTGTTCGTCAGCGTCTCCCCCGACATGCAGTATTGCCGGTCGAGCCCTAATGACGACATGTTCGCTGGCGGCGGAAGCAGCGCCCCTGACGCGCCAGTGACCGCGCCAAGCGCCGCGGCGTTCGGGATGACCTGCGCCCATGACGCGGCGAGCGTGCCGATGTTTTCGTAGGCGGAAAGATTGTACATGACGATCGCGAGCGCGTCGCTCGTTATGCTGGTTGCCGTTTGGCCGGCCGCCGCGACCATGGAGCCGAACTCGCCGAGCGTTCCCGGCATGAAGTCACCGTACGTAATGAATTTGTATATAAGCGAATCCGTCGCGCTGCCGCCTTCGTAGCCACCGAGCGTTCCGGATGCCAGTCTGCTCGCCAGCACGTTCGTCGGGACCTCCTGTGCCGTGCCTGCCTTGATGGAATCGGCCGCCTTGAGATACTGCAGGGCGTACCGGGCCGCGGTCGTCGCCTTTGCTCTGGTGAGCGCGTTCGATGATATCTTGCCTATCGTATACCAACTGCACATGAGGTCGGTGTACGAATAGGTGTTGGTTGCCAGCAGGTTGCCGACTCCCTGCAGGTCGACGGCGAACGGCAGCCGGTCGACGGTACTGTTGATCGTCTGCTGATTAATGCCGCCCTGGAACGTGTTGGCGAGCGACTGTAGCTGCGTCAAATTCAATGGGCCGCTGAGCGACGCCAAGCTGACGCCGTCGGTCGGGTTTGCCTGGCCAGTCAGCGCGTCGATGCCGCCGTCGGCCTTTTGCACCGACCGATCAAAAGATTGATTCACTTTCTGCTCGGTCGTGCCGGTGACGGTCAGGCCTTTTGTCATGTTGTACCGGGTTTTTATTCGCTCCTTGAACTTGGCATCCGAAAAGAAACTCGCCTTCGGGTGGAATACGCCGTACACCTGTGCCCTGGTGGTACTGCTGAGCTGCGCGTACAGCCATAGTTGCGGTCCGGACGTTATAGGGGCCATGTTCAAGATGCCTTCGAGCATTTGCTGCGGGCTTTGCGTGGTGCCTTGCAACTGCCCGAGCGCCTGGCTGACGGCGTTCTCGACGCCTTCGGGCAGTTCTTTTGCTATATCGCCGCCGTTCGCGATCCTGGTGAGCGCGGAGGTTCCCTCGGTCTTCAGCGAATTGACGATGCGTGAGTAGCTCGGTGGCAGTATGGCATATACTTTATATCGACTTTCAGGCAAGTCGTTGCTCGGGTCTCCGTCGTCACGGTTGTCTTCGTATACCTTCTTGACGGCGACGTCACCGTTGACGTTCGTGACGCCAAGATTGATATCGCCGAAGCCGAACAGGAACCCCTGCCGTTCGAACGCTTCCTTTTCGCTGCGACTCATGGTGGTCAGTTTGCATTTTATGGGTTGGGCATTCATTGGTTGTCCGTCAATGCACTCTTGGCCGGACATCGGGCCGATTTTGTTGAAGTACGCGATTTGCGTGTAAATCTGCAGTGCTGCCGTTGAGTCCGCCAGGTCGTTCGTGTACATTTCTTTTATGTTCACGAGCAGTATGTTCGGCGCGAACACGGACGTATACCAAATGCCACCTGCCAGGAGACCGAATAAAAAGAGGAATGCCGATCCCTTTCGTAGCGACCCGCCTTTTCTGCCAGAGAACGAGAACCGTCCTTTTTTGGCGGCATCACCGGTCTTTTTCGTGGCGGTTTTCCAGTTCGCGTCGGTTGCGGCTTCTTTGCGCTTCAGGTCATCGGCGTCTTTGCTATCGGCGACGCTCGGCTGTTTTTTTGTTCGGTCGAATTTCTTTTGGTAGTCCGACTCGGCAGCGGTCTTGCCAGCCGGGTTGAGTCGGTCTGCCATCAGTCACTTCGTTCCTTGTCGTCTTTGTCTTTTGGAACGTGCGGCTGTTCGGACGGGCCGTCTGATTTGCCAAGTATGTCCTCGGCTTCGTCGTCAGTACCTTGGCCGGAGTCGAACAAGTATTTTTGCGCGCGGGCCTTCGCTTTTTCCTCGGTACCGCTTATAGGTGGTTGCGCCATGTTTTCGGGTGGTCGCCCGGCATT
>JALRBE010000066.1:0-3698 GCA_023262335.1 Candidatus Saccharimonadia bacterium
ATCCCGACTCGGTCGCCAACGCCATCCGCTACGCCGAGAAAATCGAGTTCCTGCCAGGCACCCTGCGCCGCAAGGCACGTCGCTTCGATAAATCGCTGTTCATTACCAAGATCCGCAAGGTCGTGGGTGACAGTTACCCGCCAGCCATATCCCACGACAAAAAGCCTCGGTCATAGCTGTCTTCTTAAGAAATTTCAGCTTACTATTTCATTATGTCACTAAATATGTTATAGTTTGCATAACATAAACCACCATATACCCTAATGCGTTCACAAGAGAGGCCCCGGCACCTTTGATCAGTGCCCTATTGAAAATGACCACATCATCAAAAAAATCTATTCGTACTACCGCAGGACAACTCGAAAAACAACTGACATCGCCGACTGTCACCTTCATACTCGCCTCCGCGACGCTCGGCGCGATCATCTACATGGTGTTTCTTTTGCAACCAGCTTATCGCGGCGATCTTTTGCCATACCTGATGGTTATCGTTGCCGAATTGTTTCTTATTTGCCATGGTATCGTGTCTTTTTGGACGATTCTCAGTGGCCGCATTAACCCTCGCCACTTCCACTACCATCACGCACAGGACAAGCTTTTCGGCAAGAAAGTAAAAGCCGAAAGAAGCGTCTTGCGGAGCATGCCCGTCGAAACCGTTCGCAAACTCAAGCTGTACTTGCGCGGCAAACAAGTCAGCGTCGACGTCTTCATACCGGTATACGGAGAACCTATCGAGGAAGTACAAGAAACGGCGATTGCCGCCCGCGACATGTACGGCGCTCATACGACATACATCCTTGACGATGGAAAATCCGACGCGATCAAGCTGATGGCGAGCAAGATCGGCGTTGGCTATATCCGCCGGCCGATCAACAATCATGCGAAAGCAGGCAATATCAACTACGCGCTTTCGCAAACAAGCGGCCAGTATTTCGTTATCCTTGATGCCGACTTCGTAGCCGACAAAACGTTCATTTACGAAACGCTGCCTTTCTTCGAAAACGAGTCGATCGCCTTCGTGCAAACTCCCCAGTACTACAGCAACCAGAATAACTTCGTTTCGACCGCCGCGGGGTTCATGCAACATGTTTTCTATTCACTGGTGCAGGTCGGCAAGAATCGTTTCAACGCCGCCTTCTGCGTCGGCACGAACGTCATGTTCAGGCGCAGCTCCATTGACGCGATCGGCGGCATTTACTTCAAATCAAAATCAGAAGACATCTGGACATCCCTCGTTCTTCACGAACACGGGTTCCGGTCGGTATACATCAACAAAGTGCTCGCCATTGGTAAAACGCCAGAAACGATCAAGGCGTATTCCAAACAACAGCTCCGCTGGGCAACGGGCAGTTTCGAAATATTCTTGCGCCACAATCCAGCCTTCAACAAAAAGCTCACCGTTGATCAAAAGATCCAGTATTTCGCAACGACGGCCTTCTATTTCAACGGTTTCGCCGTCGCCACGCTCCTGCTTTTGCCAGCGCTCCAAATCTTCTTCAATATCACGCCGATCGCGCTTGACATACCGTTCTATCAATGGGCGCTCCTGTATTCTGGCTTCTATGTCACGCAAATCATTCTCTCAATGTATACTATGGGCGGCCTGAAGGTAGAAACCTTGATGTTATCGGCCGCGTCGTTCCCTATTTATATAAAAGCCTTCTTCAATGCCCTGACTAAGCGCGATGAATCATGGCAAGCGACGAACCGTGTCGACAGCTACGACTCGCCGTTCAACTACATCCGCATGCAAACCTACATATTCATCTTCCTGCTCCTCACGACGATCATTGGCGTCTGGAAGACCATCTATACCAACGAGTTTTCCGTTTCTATCGCATGGTGCGCACTGAACACTTATATATTCGGCTACTTCATTGCCGTCGCCCTCCGCGAGTCATCCCAAATGCGCCGCTCGAACAAGAACCGTCGTGCCACCAATAAAAGAAGTAATCGACCGCTACTGGTCAAAAAGGAAGCCACCACATGAAGCCACTTATCCGTCTAAAATTTTTCGCCGGTATCGTCACCGTCATCGCCATATGCGCCGGCCTGTTCGTCTACCTTGACTTTTCGATGTCCCGCGTCAGTTCGCTGACCGCGCAGCTCCAGTCGGAATATTACACCGTCGGCGTCGACTACTCAGGAATCGTCGAAGACCAGTACGTCGACGAGGGCGCCTACATCAAAACGGGCGATCCGCTCTTCGAAATCCGTAGCTCAACGCTGACCGATGCCATCAAGAATAATGAGATTGCCAAGTCATCGCTCCTCTACTCCGTTTCTGAGAAAGGTACCGTGCAGGTAGCGGCGGCGGCCAACGGACGCATCCAAACGATCAACTACCGAAAGGGGGCTTTCGTACCGGCAAACAGCGAAATCGCGATCGTCAATTCAGAGAACGCCCTCTATGTAAGCGCCACGTATAAACTTTCCTCGCCTGACTACGCGCGCATCAGCAACAAAAGCAAGCTCTCCGTCACCCTGCCGGACAACAAGCGGATCGAAGGTTCCGTCTACGATATCTCGCTCAAGACGGTCGATGACGAGGTACTGACGACAGTCAAGGCGAAGGTTGATCAGGATGCCATTAACCGTGCTGCGTTCTCCGTAGGCACGCCCGTAGAATCGGTTCTGTATCTCGATACCGACACATGGTATAACCGTATTTCGACTGCCATAGCGAACCTCTTCAAGCCAACCGGCAAAGCGTAGGTCATGAAAAGACTGATTGCGATCTTCAGTGCAGTCACCCTTCTTACTCTTCTTTTCTGGCTGTTTATCACTCACTCGAAGTCGCCGTCCGAAACGCAAAGTATCGTTGACACCACGACACTCAGTTCGCTTGCGACGAAAGATGCCAGCCGCATCGATACGTCGCATCTCGCAGACGGCGTCGTACCGCCAACCAATAAATGGTTTAGCGGTATCGCGCTGCAAAAGGAGCCTAAAGCCATCTTTCCAACGCCGCTCAGCTTCCTTCCGTCAGACAACTCGTTCCAAATCGGCATGCCCGTACCGACGACCACGGCGAAAACGATACTTGGCGCCCACGTGCCGACCATGAAGGTTCGCGTCGAACGCGCGTCGTCGTACGTCGTTACCCGCTATGACGAACTGAGCGTCGACGTAACCTACAAGTCCGGCAACGAACATATTGGCACGCTCACGCTCGTTGCCGGATCTCCGTATGCGTTCTTCAGCGCTACTCAGCCCGCGACGCTTTCGTTGCCCTCGGCGAACGCAACGGTCCGCGATAATCATGCCACCATACCAGGCGAGTCATCAACCTCAACGGTCGCAGGATACGACGGTGCGTCAGTCAACGCAAGTGATTCGTCAGTAACTGCCCGCATGCCAGCAGGAAGTTTCGTGACGTTCTACGCATTGCCGCAAGGGCGCGCCGACGACCTGCGAGATTTTGCAGGCAACCGTGTTACCAGTGCTAAGGTCGCGTACGAAAAACAAAACCGTTCTTACCGAACGACCATTGCCCTCGCGACGGCAAACGGCAAACCAAGCGCGTTAGGCCTCCTCCCCCACCAACATACCGATACGAGCTTTTCTCAGTTGTCGTATGACACCATTTACGGCCAGTCAAAAATAGCGCATGGCTCAACGTTCCAATTCACCACCATGGCCATAGACGTGTCGGCGTCACTCCCGCTCGACACCGTCAGTGACGCCGACAAGCAGCT
>JALRBE010000066.1:3708-4014 GCA_023262335.1 Candidatus Saccharimonadia bacterium
CCACGACGTTCACCGCCGAAGACACGTATTTCGGTGGCAAAGCCCTCTACCGTGCAGCCCAACTGCTTGAACTCGCGCACCAGTTGCAGCAAAACGACATCGCAACGACAATTCAACAAAAACTGCGACGGGAACTCGACATATGGCTATCTCCGTCGCCTCGATCAGTCAAGAGTTTTTACTACGACACGAAAGTCAATGGGATCGTCGGCCAAACGCCTGCTTTTGGCTCCGAAGAGTTCAATGACCATCACTTCCATTATGGCTATTTCATTTACGCTGCCAGCATTCTCGCCAAGTACGATC
>JALRBE010000067.1 GCA_023262335.1 Candidatus Saccharimonadia bacterium
CAATCGAAGAAATTTTGACTATAGCGGGAGAGCTTGAAGTCATGCCTCAAAATCATGATGCACTCCGGGCTGAGCTTGTTACGAAAATAAAAGCGCTCCAATAGAACTTAGTAACGCAAATAAACCCACAGCGTGGGCCTACTTACTAAACGTTTTCGCCCAAGAAGGTACAAAGATGATCATGACCATCCCAGAGTCTACCGGGCGCTTGGGCTCGCCCGGACAATCGTGTTCCCTTTACGTGCATGCTGTGTACGATACGTGCCGCCTTTTGGTTTTTTGTGTGGCTGGGCACGTACGCCGAGGTTCGTATGGAACCTGCGGAGCATGGCGTAATACTGCAAGGTGCTGCCTATAGATGGCGGCCCGTGTCCTGCGCCGTTCCCCGTAGAGGCTGTTCCGGGTTTCCCCAAAACGCGCTTGCGACGTCTGGCAAACAAAATCACGACCTGTCCATATGGTGTATCCTCCGCAGTCTTCCGATTCGAACGGATCTCAACCATTAGACTGGATACATTCACCGATCTGGCCTTTCGACCGAGCTAACCTGATTTTGATTATTGTTCCGATTACCCCGCTACTTTCGTAGCATCTTGGCGGCTTTAGTCCTGCGTAGCAACTTATTAAGCTACTATGGGCAGCACCTTGAAGCAGTACTGGTTGTAAAGAGAAAACGTTTGTTAATTTCATACTAGCAAACTTTTGGCTTTTTGTCAAGAGGCAGGCATGGCCTGTGCAAATGTTCTACCTGAACTTTTAGTGTGCCAAAGAGGGCGTTTACTGTAGAATGAGACCATGAACGAACCGCCACGATTTTCTGTTATTACGTTTTTTGCCGCTTTTCAGCGCAACGTCAAAAAGATCAACAAGTATCCACTGTCGGAAGACAACCTGGTGATACACCAGGATTTGGTAAAGATGCTTGGCGACGACGAAGTGCGGTTCGATTACCCGTTCGCGTCGGTGGCGATGGATCGCCCGCGCTCGTTCGACGATTTGCTGTTCAGCGTGGAGCTGTACGACGATTCGTTCACGGTGAGCGTGGACCAGCAAGTGGCCTACGAAATGTACTACGAAACGCTGCGGTTCGACGAAGAGCAGCTGGCGCGCGATTTGGTGGATATTATTACGGGCTTGGCGAACGGCCAGATATTCGTGCTAGCGAGCGTGGTGGAGCCTGACGCGACGCAAGCGGCAGAGATCGTGTACAAGCAAAAGGGCGCCAACCTGTACAGCGTGCTGCGCACGTTCGCGTTTTTTGACAAGCACAGCAAGCAGGCCGACGCTGAGTATTCCACGCACGTACGGCGCAACGATTTTGATATTCCGGCCGTGCGGATCAACACCAAGCTGCTCGAACAAGTCATTCCCTATTCGCTTGAGACCAACCGTTCGAACAGGAAGCCCTTCGCGGACCTGAGCGAACCGCTGACGCGCGAAAAGTATTCAAAGAACGTCGATGATGGTAGCGAAATTTGGTCGCAGAACTACACCGCGAATTGGTTCCCGGGCTATGGTAACAAGAACAATACCAAGCTGGACACGTTCGTGAGCTACGCGTATTACCGCTACGTCGAGGTCATCGTCGCGATTGGCGGCGCGCTTGCCCTGCTGACGCTCAGCGCGCGCACTGTACAGGTAAACATATTGCTGTTCGCGGGCTTGCTGCTGTTCACGGTACTTGCGAGCATCTACCTACGTAAAGTCGGCCGTGCCATGTGGGTGTTCGGCGTGCTGGCGTACGCGGCCGCGCTGGCGTACGTCGCGTTCTTCCCTGCACTGCAGCCGCACGGGTTCTGGGGCTGGGTCGTTGCTATTCTTGCGCTCGAGCCGATCGTCGAAATGCTGATCGCCGACTTTTACGCGTTACTCAAAAAGAAGAAATAACCTTACTTCGTAATCGTCGCCGCGACCCGCTCAAATACGGCGTGGTCGATGTTGGTAGACGGGTAATACGCCAAGTGCGCTTCGACGGTACTGCCGTCTTTTTGGTAGGAATACACGCGGCCGTGCCATGAATCGTCTTTAAGCAAGCCGCCCCACTGCTGGGCTTCGGCGGCGGTTTTGGTGACCGAATATTTTATGCCTATGGTGCCGTCGTTGAACGTGAATGGTTCGCTAATGACCTGCGCATGCCTTGCCGGGTCGAAAGCCTGCGATGCCGACGTGATGGCGCGCACGTAAAAATGTTCAGTAAGGCCGTCCCACGCGGAAATGCCGTCATAGTCAACTGCCGCCGGTGCGTTTGAATCGTACGCGAGCGAGTCGATGCTGCCTGGCCGTGCGAATTGGATGGCCGTGAACGACGGCGCGGTCGATACCGAAGCTCGCCATGCGCCAGGAACCAAAATGGCAAACACGCCAGCGACGTTGACCGTTTGGCCGACGAGTTTTGCGGCCGGCGCGGGCGTGGATGGAATTGGCGGTTGGCTGGCTATCGGCTGCCTGCCTTGTTCCCCAGGGCGATGGGCATAGTATTGCCATGCCCATACGCTGCACCCCGCAAATGCGACCGTGAGTATCGCGATCATAGCCAGTATTACGCGTGTGCGAGTCATATGTTCAGTATACCGAACATGACCGCACAAGTTTGGCTGAAAAGAAAAACGCTCCGCAACGAGTGGTTGCGGAGCGTAGCGCCGAATGACGTCAGTCTTCGAGGACGATGAGGTCGCGTGTGACGCTGACGATCTTGAGCCTCGGCATGTTGTGTCTGTGCGCCGAGAAGGCCCCGTCCTTCTCTATGAAGCCGGCTTTGTCGAGTGCGTTCAGGAACGCCGTGGGTGGTTTGCCACCCTTCGGAAGATTGATCTCCAGGTAGCGCACGTTGCCTTCTGGCATCAACGGTGCGACGGTGAAGACTTCCTGTACCTCCAGGAGGCAGCCGGCGATCTGACTGATGTTCTTTGCGTTCACGTTCACGCCTTTCGTTGAGGAATCGCAATAATACTATTATAACATTTTATAATAAAAAATGCAATAACGAACTAATTCGCGAACGGTAGCCAGAACGCCACGAGCGCGACGGCGAGCCCGATGGCGGCCGAACCGGCGATGATGATCAGCGCTTTTTGCTGGTCTTTGCGGCGGAACGCGGCTTGGTCGACCGATTCTTGCTTGCGGATGTCGCTGCTGAAATTAAACAGGCCCTGCATGCCGAACCTGGCACAAAAATGCAGCTGCGCCTGCAAGAAGCCCGACGCCGCTGTGGTGGCAGGAATGAAGATTAGCAGCCGCCCGAGCGGGTCTATGGGGTATAAATAAAACCACGCGAAGAACAGCAACGTGGCGATAAGGCCGACGATGCCGGTGACGCGGCGCATGCGGATTTCGGCGGGGCCGATGTTGCAAACCCCTGGTATGTAGACGTTGTTGCTCATATGCCTATTATAACCGCAATGCTGCGCGGCGTCGCGAATGATATGGATGGTTGTGAGAATAGTACATAACAACGTACGTGCTACTTTTGCTACTAAGTGTTAGGATAATCGTATCTCGGACCCCCCTACCGAGCGACGATAGGAGAGAAAATGGGAAAAGCGGAAGATTTTTTCGCTGCCCGTGCCCAAAGCGCGCAGGCAGACGCCGACGCGGCGTTCAAGAAGGAGCGCGCCGAACTGTACGCGCAGATTGACCGCGAGCTCGTGGGCTTTGCGGAGCTAGCCGAGCGTGCGCGGTATAGCGGCGCGGTGGCCGTGCAGGACTATGGCGGTTCGACGATCTTCAAGGACACCAATCGCGTGCCGCGCCAGGTCACGTACGGCTGGGACCTGACGTCGTACGACCCGGACGTGTCGACGCGCGGATGCAATTCGTACATCACGGCGTCGACCGGCGACCTGTACGTGGACAATTGGCACTACAACGACCCTGCCAAGAAGGACATGTGCGTGCAACGGCCCGAATACTTATGGGGCATGTATGAAGTGCTCTGCGCGCTGCAGGAACTCCGCCGAAA
>JALRBE010000068.1 GCA_023262335.1 Candidatus Saccharimonadia bacterium
ATAGCAACTAAGGAGTTTATTCCATGTCACATGTGAAAGCCGGTGGATCAAGTAAAAACATCCACAACAACGCTGGCCAACGCCTTGGCGTCAAGCGCTTCGGCGGCCAGAAAGTCCGTGCTGGCGAAGTATTGGTCCGCCAGACTGGCAGCACCAAGGTCGCAGGCCCTGGCACCTACATCAGCCGCAACTTCACCATTCACGCGGCCATCGACGGCGTCGTCGAATTCGCCAAAGTGAAGAAAAGCAAGTTCACCGGCAAGACCGCGCCTCGTACGCAAGTTATCGTCAAGTAACCTTCTGACGAGCCCTAACGAAAAGAAGCTCCTTGCCGGGCTTCTTTTCGTTATGCGAACAGCCTATAGGTGACGGCCCGAAGCCCGCCACTGGTCGACGGTCATACCCGCTTGCTTGGCCGCGCGTTCGATATTCACCGCTTCTGCGCGCTCCAAATCCATTTGTCGCGACGCCACGCCAGCGTAACCGTTCGCGTCCGCTTCGTGCTGCGTCGCCAGCGCCCAAGCGTCCAGCCACGGCTCGTCGTCCTGCTGCGGCACTTCAGGCTTGCTCCGGCCTACCTGCACGACATTCCTAACGACCATCTCGCCCGCTATGCGCGAAATACGTGGTTTGCGCTGTTCGACCTCAGGCGTGACGATATGCTTGCCGGCGTTATCGTACCGCGTGCCAGCGCCGAAGGGGCTTTGAGGGATGTCGTGCGTATGATTCATGTTGGTTTTTGAATAATTTACGTTATTATAATAGCATAAAAACTATAAAAAATCAATACTGCAAGACAATACGCCGAGTGCTTCTATAGCACTACCCGTTATATAACTTATGCTTGCCTCTTAATTACTGCCTCCGTACACTGAAGATATCACCTCAATGTGACACACCCGCACCTTACTACGCCCTGGAGCCGTCATGAAAAGCACATGCAAACTGTCCTTGCATCTACGCGGAGCCATCAACGCACATTCCGATGCTCACCTTTATGTATTCGGAGCAGCGCTCTTCTGCCTAATGCCTACAGTATTCATAGGAGCCCTATCTTACGGAGTATCCGATAAAACGCTCCCGTTAAACATCGGGGGTGGCGGCTTCATCACCGTCGGCGGCATCGCTATCGTAGGTATCGTGTCCGGCTTTCTTAAAGCGAAGGTCGCGAAAATGCTGTACCGGTTTTGTGTCGGTCTGCTCATTTTGGCTGGCATTGCCACTAGTACAACATTGGTATGGCTTATGATACAGCACCTAGGTGGAAGCTAAGAACAGCCCTCTGCTAGAGGGCTGTATTTTATTCTTTGCTTCGTTCTTACTGCGGTGCCAAACCTAAATGGTATTTGACGCGCTCTACCACGTCGCCGATCACGACTTGCGATTTCACCAGGTAATCATCGACGCCAAGCGCTTCGGCGCGTTCTTTGTCTTTGCTTTGGCTCAGTGCCGTCAGCATGATCACGCGAATGTTCGAGGTTTCAGGGGTGTTGCGCAAAATGTCGAGGACGTCGAAGCCGCTGATTTTCGGCATCATCGCATCGAGCAGAATCAGGTCAGGTTTGAATTCGGTCGCTGCCTGCAGCGCTTGTTCGCCATTGTTGACTTCTCTGGTTTCAAAGTTTTCCAGTTCAAGCCGCGAACGGTATACGGCAGCCAGCGCCACGTCGTCTTCGACGAGCAGAATCTTCTTTTTGGTTTGGTCGTCTTGCATATGCTTAGTGTACTATATATCGGCTATTTATTTAACTGCGCCTTGGCTGCGTCCAACTGCGGGTCTCTGCCTTCGTTGGCGTCCGCGGCGGTCAGCGCCACTTTTTTGTCGGGACTGATGCCTTCTTTGGTGATGTTCTTGCCGTTCGGCGTATACCACCGCGCCACGGTCACCTTCAACACGGTACCGTTCTGCATGCCAATCAGCTTTTGCACGCTGCCTTTGCCGAACGTCTTTTCGCCCACAAGCGTTGCCGCCTTATGTTCCTGCAGCGCGCCAGCCACGATCTCGCTGGCACTGGCGCTGCCCTCGTTCGTCAGCACGACCGTCGGAATGCCTTCGAGGAGCGGATTGCCGCCCGATTTCAGCTCCTCGACCGTCACGCCGCGCGTGCGCTCGCTCACTACCACCTTGTCGCGGAGCCACAGCCCGGCGACGTCCTGGGCGGATGTTAGCAACCCGCCGCCGTTGCCACGCAGGTCCAAAATCACCTTCTTGACGTTCTGGTTCTTGAAGTCGAGGACTGCCTTGCGCGCCAAATCCGTCGTCGTGTCGTCGAACCGGCGCATGGTAATGATGCCAATGCCGTCCGTTACCGTACTGTCCACGCTCGGCGACGTTATGGTGGCACGCGTGATCGTAAATTCTTTCGCCTCGCCCGTACGGATCACGCTCACTTTTACCGTCGTGCCGACCTCGCCGCGAATCTTGCTTACCGTGTCGCTGACCGTCCAGCCTTCGCTCGACTCGTCGTTCACGCCCACGATAATATCGCCAGCCTGCACGCCCGCTTTTTGGGCCGGCGTGTCCGCGAGCGTTCGTATTACCGTGGGGCGGCCGCTCCGACTGCCGATTTCAGCACCGATACCGCCACCGATGTCACCGTTCAGGTCTTTGTTGAATTCCTCGGCTTGCTTGCGGTCCATGTACACCGTGTAATCGTCGCCGGCAGCCGCGGCGATGCCCTTGCTCGCGCCGTCGACCAATGCCGTCTGGTCCAGCTCGCCGTCAAAGTTCGCCTTGAGCGCGCGGTAGGTATCCTGCGCCGACGCAAGATCGAGCGTACCGGTCGCCACCTTGAACCCAAAGACTGGCGCCACCGCCCCGACGATTTGGTCGTTGCGCGTACCGCCCACATAGCCCACGAACAGCATCAGCGCCATGATAAGCACGAACGTGCTTGGCGCGAAACTCCATTTTTTGTCTCTGTTAGGCCGTGTCACTTCATCCCATTATACGGCATGAGCTGACAAATCGCTTACGATAACTCAATTCGACAACAACCCCTCCGATGATTTTTGAAGGATGAAGCACAAGGCAGCATCGAGAAGCGCAACGAGGCGTATTTTACATACGCCGAATGAGCATCGCAGATGATAACGCCGTGATTCGCCTTCAAAAGCGTCGGTCTAAAAGTAGATGTAGGTATCGTAGGTAGCCGCGCTCACGCGCATCTTGGAGTAATGCCCCCAGCCCGCGCCGCCGGCGTTGAAGTAATTGTACTGGCTGACGTCCACGGTACCGTCGCCGTTCACGGCTTCGACCCATACCACATGCCCGTAGGCACCGGCGCTGATCACGCCGACCGAGTTCACGCGTGGCGTGCTGCCAGTGCTGTACCCTGCGGCTCGCGCGCTACCTGGCCACTGGTTAGCGTTGCCCCAATAGCGTGGGTAATTACCCGTATGCGCGCCGACTTTGTACGCCGTATAACTGACGCACTGTCGGCAGCCATAGCCAAGCGGGTCGCCACCGTTGCCGTTCGCGCCGCCATGAGACCATGCGTTCGCGTCGACCCAACAACCAGCTTCCCATGGGTAGCCGCCCTTGTTCGGATCGCCAGGCAGAATATTGATGGAGCCGCCAGCGCGACGGGCCGCCGCTTCTATGGCAGCCTGCTGCTGCTTTTGCAGTTCAAGTTTTTGCGATTCTCGTTGCGTTACCAGGCCACGGTACGCGGCTTCTTGGCCACGGGTCTGCGCTACCAATTGAGCTTGTTCGTTCTCTTTGGCAGCCAGTTCGTCACGCGCGAATTTTTGCTCGGCAAGCACGCGGTCGACGTCTTTCTTCTGCTGTTCCAGTTGCAGCTTCAGTTTGCGAATGCTGTCGATGGTCGCGGTCAAGTTGTCTTTGACGGCGTTCTTGTACGATTCTTTGTCGACGTATTCCGAAATGCT
>JALRBE010000069.1 GCA_023262335.1 Candidatus Saccharimonadia bacterium
AAAAGCGTGGAGGCGCCGACCAAGTTCGTGTACGTGGACTACTTCTCTGACGACGCCGGCACGCTGAACCAGGACATGCCTGCGCTCGAAGTCACGAACGAATTCATCGATCTTGGCGATGGCCGCAGCAAGCTGGTGAGTACCAGCCTGGCCGACAACGCCGAGCAGATCGAAGAACTCATCAAGATGGGCATGGTCGAAGGCTTCACGAGTCAGTTACAAAAGCTCGACGCGATGCTCGCGGAATAAATGCAATCATTCATTCAAGGAGGTTTTTATGAGCAACATTTCCCCTAGTCTGTGGTTCGCGGACAACGCCGAAGAGGCCATGAAGTATTACGTGGAAGTATTCCCGAACAGCAAGATCACACGAGTCGACTACTACCCCGACGAATCGCTCGACGAGCATTTCAAGGGCATGAGCGGCAAAGTCATCAACGGCCAGTTCGAGCTGAACGGCCAAAAGTTCATTTGCCTCGACGGCGGCCCGGTATTCACCATGAACGAGGCCATATCGTTCACGGTCGACTGCAAGGACCAAGAGGAAGTCGACTATTACTGGGAACGGCTGTCGCACGTGCCCGAAGCCGAACAATGCGGC
The DNA here is from genome assembly GCA_023262335.1 of Candidatus Saccharimonadia bacterium. GTDB lineage: Bacteria > Patescibacteriota > Saccharimonadia > Saccharimonadales > Saccharimonadaceae > UBA2112. The sequence goes on from JALRBE010000069.1 coordinate 602, forward strand.
TGGTGCAAAGACAAGTTCGGCATGAGCTGGCAAATCGTGCCGAAGCAGCTTGGCGAACTGATGAGCGGCAGCGACCCTGAGGGTGTAAAGCGCACTACGCAGGCCATGATGGCCATGCACAAATTGGACGTCGCAGGGCTCGAAGCGGCTTACAAAGGCGAATAAGCGACGGGAATAAAAAAGGCCCGCGGCGCGGGCGGCAGCTCGGAAGCTGCGGGCCTTTGCCGTGGGCTACCCCACCTTTTTGAGGTGGGTGACCGTGCCTGTGCTTGGTATGGGGGACTCGATCACCGTGTCATACATCTCGCTCATCGCGTAGATGCCCGTGAGCAACGTGCCGATCACCAAGAACGTGATGCCGACCCCTTGGTTGACGATGGTGGTACCGACGGGGATACTGGCGGTGTACGCGATCATGATGGCGGTACCGCTGAGCCACGAGAAGATGGTGGTGAATGTCGCTCCGGTCACGATGATCCGGTTGACGAGCGACACGCGCCAGTCGCGGTAGCGGGCGAACATGATGGTGATCCACGGCGACATGAACATCACGGTGCCGAGCGATACGAGACCCAAGATGACGAGCGTTGTTTGGAGCACGAGTGTCCTTTCGAAGGGCGCTGGAATTTCCAGTATTAATACTATAAACTACAAATGCTATTTAGTCAATAAAAAACCCACAAGGGACGCGAGACGTGTAGTCTCCTGCGGGTTCCTTGCGGGTCGTGTGCTCATGTTCAGGCGGGCTGGCCTGCTGGCTTGGAATCTTCGAGCGCCGCTTTGATGGTCGGCGTGCTGCGGCGGAGCAAGGCGATGGCGCCAATGCAGGCCGCCCCCGACAATATCCAGACCGTCGCGTAATCGTCCGCGATCAACCTGACGGTAGCGATCCCCGACAAGGCGATAGCCTCGAGGTAGAATACGCCTGCACAGAGCAGTAGCGCGACCGTGCAACGGCGCTTAGCGGGCTGCCGGACATGGATGTCGTTGGCCATGGTGAATGCTGCAGGCACGATGAGCTCATGCGCGACCAACGCGAACAGGATGCTCGCGATGATAGCGACGAGGATGACGAACGCCATGGTTACTCCTTCGGTAGTGGTGAACGTAGCGAACAGAACGGTGTTGCTATTATTCTATTAAAACAATAATTATACTTATTGTCAATTTATTATGTTCGCAAAAATTGCAAGAATGGCTAATATATAGTATTGTAATTCCGTTCGACACCCGAGAGATTGGAACGCAAGATGGAACTGATCGACAAGATCAAATGGCCGGTCGCGGTCGTGCTCATTGCCATGTTCGCTGCCGTCGCCGTGAACGCGTACGCCAGCAACGCGTACCGGGACGACAGCACCAAGCTCATCCTCGAAAAGTGCGAGGTGGTGACGCTCGAGGAGCGCCAGCAGTGCGTGGACATGCTGGAGCGCGACGCCGACACGGCGCTCGAAAGCCGGATTCTCAACCACTGTTCCGGCAAGTCCAATAGCACCACCTGCGCGCGCGACATGGTCGACGCGTTCAACCGCGGCGAATAGCCGCACCACTAGCCCGGCACTGCCGGGCTCTTTATTTGGCAGGTATACTGGGTACATGGACCAAAACGCTCCGCTTACCCTCGCCAAGCAGTACCGTGGCATTACCGACGAGAACTGCCTGCATTGGTGCCATGGCACCGAAGGTTTAGAGCACCGCAAGGCACGCAAATTCCGCTACCCGCTCTGGAAGTACGCCCGCGTAAGCCACCGCGTGGTCGCCTGCGTATGCTTGAACTGCAACATGCAATTTTACGGCGAGCTTGCCGCCGGCGTGCCGCTGAGCATACCGGTGCTGCGCCGCGACAGCTACTTCTCCGCCTCCATTCCGGTAACGGTGAACGGCAAGCGCCAGGCTCTACGCGGCGACGTGGTGCGACCGTTCCGTCATGTGACCCAAGAAATGCTCAACGATCATACCCGCCTGTTCATCGAACTGGTGCAGTAATTTGATAATCGTACGATTTATTTTATAATCAAAGAGTTCGCATTGGAGTACGGACCGGACGTCCGTCGTCACGAAGGAGCGCTATGTACACCATAGGACTGCCGCGATACGAGCAGTACGCCGTACGGCACCGTTTCGCGGGCCGCGAAGAGATCGAACTGCCGGTACCACTCGTGGGCTTTCCGGATTGCCAGGCCATCAACGCACGCATCGTCTGTAACGGTAGTGCCATCGGCAGCGAAACGACCCACCTGCTGACCATGCTGGAGCAGTGGGAGGCGCGTCAGACCGAGTCGAGCATGATCATGCGCGTGGAGTTCTTGCACCGCAAGGGCGACGAGTCGCAGCTGGGGCTGCGTGGCGCGGTGCTGTACGACGGCAACGAACAGCCGTTCGTGCATTTGGTCAATGCCCTGCTCGGCTACGACGGCAGCGGCCCTACGCTCAGCCGCAAGCTGCTCACCCAGGTGCTGCACATGAGCACTCAGCAGGCAGAAGAAATCAACGAGACCGTGCGCGTGCTGACCACGAACTCGCTGCCCTACGTGGCGATCGTCGACTTGCATCCGATCAGCTACCGCTGGGACTGGAAGATCGTGCCGGAGTAAGCCGGCGCTCTCGCCCCGATTCATTTTTGAACCGGGGTTTTTCATGCTCTATAATAAGAGGATGGATAATTCTCAAAAACTCGAAGGAACAAAACTGGCGGACTTTGCGCCGCAAGACGCGGTGGCCGAGCTGCAGGTAATCGACACGGTGGTCGGTACCGGCGACGAAGTACCCGAAGGCGCGACCATTACTGCGCACTACACCGGGGCGCTCGTGAGTGACGGCACCATATTTCAAAGCAGCCACGATTTCGGCCGTGCCATCACGTTTCCGCTCAGTGGCGTGATTGCCGGGTGGACCCAAGGCGTGCCTGGCATGAAGGTGGGCGGCACGCGCCGCTTGATCATTCCGGCTGCTCTGGCCTACGGCGCGTCGAGCCCGTCACCGAACATTCCGCCGAACAGCGACTTGGTGTTCGACATCGAAC
>JALRBE010000006.1:0-30528 GCA_023262335.1 Candidatus Saccharimonadia bacterium
CTTGGATACGGTCGATGACGGGAACGTGCAGTTCGTCGAGGTCGAGCGAGCCGTCGGCAGCTACGGGCAGTTCGAGCGCCGGTTCGAAAGCGTAGGGCTGCAAGTATTCGGCAGCTTCGCGCACGGGCAGGGTGTTGCGCATGAACCGCGGGTCGAGCCGGTTCGCGCTGAAATGCTCGCGGACTTCGGGGAACGGGTAGCTGTAGACCTCAGTCATTACGTGGGCGGGATTAATTTCGTACGACGAGCGCATGGCGTCCCTCCAGTTGCTTGGCGGCTTCGATCGCTTCGTCGATGCCGCCGTTCAGTTGCGGGATGGCCAGGCCGCACATGCCGAACGCCATGCGCACGTTGCGGCTGACGTTACGTTCGTACTGTTCCTGGGTAAGATGCGGCTCGTAGTTCGCGATCACGTCTTCGTACTCGGTGTCTATCAGGCCGTTGCCTTGTGGCAATGTGTCGTCCATGAAGTACTGTTGGATTTCGGTGAAGTGTTCGGCTGACCAGCGGCGATTGCCGTCGTATTGCTTCAGGCGGGCAAGCGCTTCTTTGGCGTCCACGTCGTCGCCAACGAGGTAATCGAAGTCACTGTGTTCTACGAGCATCGGGCGGATCTTGCCGAGCAAGGCGGAACTTTGCTGGGGAATACCACGCTCCTTCATGATATCGACGGCGATCTTCATGTTCGGGAACAATTCGGCCCGCAGTTCGGGCATGCGGTAATGAATTTGGATTTCGGTTTCGTTGCTGGCGCGGTACTCGCTGCGGGTAAACTGGTCCGCGTATTCGTTCGCCGTGATTTCGTTCAGGCGGGTCGGCAGCCAGTTGGTCATATGTGAATACTCATGCAGCGCGTACATGCTCAAGATGGTTTTTGGCCGGCCGAGCTTGGTGTTCTCGTAATCGCGGAGCAACAGCCAGTTGAAGTTGATGCTCAGGTTGGCGTATTCGTCGGTGTGGTCCTGTTCGTAGAGCAGCGGAGTGCGGTTGTCGGCGACCCAGCCGATAAGCCGGCGATAAAAGTCGTTGTTCCGAATGCGCTCGTCGGGGAAGGCGCGCTCGGCGATGTCGTTATGGTATTCTTCGACGGTTCGGGGAATATGGATGTTTTTCATGATGATTGCTCCTTGTGATGGGTTTAGGGCAGAGGAGATCGTGTGTCATCTTCCCTACTTAGTGTTTAATATACACTATCTAAACAAACAATGCAATACGTGCGATGAAAAATCTTTTCGTTACAGATACGTTTTAAGCGTTGCGGCGTCGACGTTGGCACCGAACGCCGGATTCCCCGGTTCGAGCTTTTTGCCGCTTGCCAGGTTGCCAATGATGACCGGATCGAAGCCGAGATCGTTCACGAGTTCCGCGACGGTCACGGTGTCCGCCACGCGGTTACCGGCAATGGCGATGGCTTTGCGGCCGGGCGTGTCCTTGGGCCTGGCTTCGTCGTGCAGGTGATGGTAGCCCATGTGACTGAGCGCTTTGACCACGCGCGAGCCGGGCAGGAACGCTTGTACCAGTTCGCTGGTGGAGCTTGCGGGATTTTTCAGCGCTTCGTCTTCCCCGTCGATTTCCCACCAATAGTTCATGGCATCGATGACAAGTTTGCCGTGCAGGGCGTCGACCGGCAGCGTGCGGTACTTGCCAAGGGGCAATGCCAGGATGACGATGTCTGCTCTTCGCGCCGCTTCCTTGGCGGTGACGGCAACGGCGCCGGGCGTGATGACTTTGGTGCTCAGTTCGATTTTGCTGGCTACGCCCGAGCCGGCGATATATACCGTGTACCCCGCTTTGAGTGCCAGCCGCGTGAGCGTCACGCCCAATTTGCCAGCGCCGATGATGCCAAGCGCAGGTTTGTTATTTTTTGCCATCGGGCTTCTCTGCCAGTAGTTCGCTGATGCGGGGAATGACTTTCGTGGCGTAGAGTTCGATCATATGCTCGCGAGCCGCTGCTGGCATAGGGCCGCCGCCGTACACCAGGTCGAAGCGCATGACGCCGAGGGTCTTAATAGTCTTGGCCATCTTCTTGGCAACCGTTTCGGGCGAGCCGATGTACAGCGAACCGTGATCGATTTCGTAGTCGAAGTGCTCGCGGGTGATCGGCGGCCAGCCGCGGCTGCGGCCGATGCGGTCGAAGTTGGTTTTGTGCGCCGGCCAGGCGATGCGGCGCGCCTGCTCGTCGGTGTCGGCAATGAACCCCGGCGAGTGGATGCCGATTTCGTCGCTGCTCGTGCCGAATTCTTTGGCGGCATGCTGGTACAGGTCAACGTACGGCACGAACCGGTCTGGTGATCCGCCGATGACGGCCAACATGAGTGGGAACCCGTATTTTGCCGCGCGCACGACCGATTGCGGCGAGCCGCCGACGCCGATGGAGGTGTGGATTCTGCCTGATTCGGTCTTTGGGTAAATGTCAGCGTCGTTTAGGGCGGCACGCGTGGTACCTTCCCAGGTAACCGGTTTTTCTTTGAGGACTTCGGCCATCAACGCGACCTTTTCTTCGAACAGAATTTCGTAGTCTTTGAGGTCGTAGCCGAACAACGGGAACGATTCGGTGAACGAGCCGCGGCCAAGAATGATCTGCGCGCGGCCACTTGACAGCGCATCGACCGTGGCGAAACGTTCGAACACGCGGACCGGGTCGTCGCTGCTCAGAACCGTCACCCCGCTCGCGAGTTTGATATTTTTGGTTTTGGTGGCAATGCCTGCGAGAACGGTTTCAGGGCTGCTGATCGAAAAGTCTTCGCGGTGGTGTTCGCCGACGCTGATGACGTCGATACCGAGCTTGTCGGCAAGCACGGCTTCATCCACGACCTGGCGAATGGCCGCGGCATGTGTCATGAGTTTGCCGTCTTTGTCGGTCGGGATGTCACCAAAGGTATCGAGTCCGAACAGGATTTTTGGTTGGGTGGTTTTTTTGGTCATAATGGCTCCAGGTCTACAGTTTTGATTAGAGTTTTTTTGGGTCGATGCCGATGCTTTCGAGCAGTTGCACGTTCAGGCGGTAGAACTTTTCTTTGCCGGCTTTGCGTTCGAGCAGCACGCCAGCTTGCACCAAGCGGGCGAAGTGATGGCTCATGGTTGGCTGCGAAAGTCGCAGGGCGTTGGCGCAGTCGCTCACGATGTCGATGCCGGCATCTTCGCAGCCGTCCTTGGCAAGTTTGCGAACGATGCTGAGCCGCATGTCGTCGGCAAGGCTTTTGAGTATGAGCGTAGTGTTCATATTCCCTATTATATAGATATATTGAAATATTTCAATATATAAAATGAAGCATTACATTACTACTAACACGTTGTATGTTGTACCAAAATTCAAATCCTCCCGCCAGGCGGACCACTTCGCTCCTATTGTTCTTTGCAATGGCAGGAACAATAGGGCTGCGTTTCGCTTTTAGTCCGTTTCGGGGAGGATTTAAATTCGGCTATTACTTATAAATGGTTTTCGTCATTGAACATGTCCGACACCGAACCGCCGGTCACGATTTCCATGATCGCTTGGCCGATGATCGGCGCGGCGCTGACGACGCGCAGCTTATCGCCCAGGACTTCTTTGGCGTGGGTCATCGGGAAGGTGTCGGTAACGTACAGCCTGTCGATCGGCGCTTTTTGCAGCTTTTCCGGCGCGTCGTTGCTGAACACGCCGTGGGTCGCTGCCACGTGGATGGCTTTTGCGCCGGATTTCTTGAGCGCTTCCACGGCAGAAACGAGCGTGCCGCCGGTATCGATCATGTCGTCGAACACCAGGCATACCCTGTCCTTGGCCTCCGGCACGTGCTCGTCGCGGCTGATCTTTGACGAATCACCACGGCCGCGCTGCTTGGCAAGGTGCAGGATGTCGAGGTCCATGCGGCGCTGGTGCGATTGCGCCAGTTTGGAAGCGCCGGCGTCGGGCGCGACAACCACGCAGTCGTCGCGCTCGTACTGTTCCAAGTCGTGTTCCATGGCTTGCTCCAGCGCGATCTGCGCGGTCAGCGGATCGAACGGTTTGTGGGTGATGCCGGTGGTTGCTGGCGAGTGCAGGTCGACCGCGACCAGACGGTCGGCGTGGCGTAAGTGGTCCATGATCATACTGCTGCCGATGGCTTCGCGGCCGCGGGCTTGGCGCTCCTGGCGCAGGTAGCCCATGTGCGGGCTTATGGCCGTAACCTCGCGTGCTGACGACCGCTTTGCGGCGTCGATCAACATGCCGTGCTCCCAAATGGCATCGTTGATAGACATGTCGGGAGTGGACACGTGCGACTGGATGGCGAACACGTGCTTGCCGCGGACGCTTTGCTCGTAGCGCACGTAGCGTTCGCCACTAGGGAAGCGTTTGCGCTCGACAGGTCCCAGCTCGACGCCGAGGTAGTCGGCGACGTCCTGCGCGAGTTCGGGGTTGGCGGAGCCGCTGACGATGGTGACGTTTTCGGGTTTGAATTTTTTCGGCATGGGTTCTCCTTATGGTTAGTGTACTATTTACAATTATTATAAACGATTCATGAACGGCGAACGCTGCGACGGACCGCGGTAGCACCAAGGGTTCGTCTGTCGGGAAGACTGAACCTGAAGTACGCGTCGAAGGTTTCGTCGTAGCTTGGGCTATTGTGCGTGACCTCCCAACCGGCTTCGCGGTATTGGTCCTCGAAGTCAAGCCAGTGCTTGTCGAAAATCTCTCGGCGTTTCAGGCCGCTAGCTATGAGTTCCTTCACGATATCTTCCTGCTTGATCGTGGCATAGCCGGCCTGGTTGACGTTTTCGGCAAGCAACCGGTTGACGATTTCCAGAACCGCCGGCGGCATCATTTCATGCTTCAGTTCCATGATTTCCTGCGGGCTGAGAGCACGTACTTGTTCGGCCTGTGTTTCGTGGGTGTCGTTGGTTCGTTCCATGTCATCTCCTTTCGTGACAGTTTCATTGTAGGAGCGGCGAGCCGGCGATTATAGGAAATGGATTTTACAATTTTCAAATTGCCTACAAATGCAATTTGCCTACAAACTTTGTTCGCCGACATATTACAATGAGCTCATGCACATGTACCAAAAACACATACTCGATCTGCTGCGTGGCAGTCAGGAGCTGCGCTACAGCGAGCTGCAGCCCGACGGAGTGGAGAGCAGTCACTTCAAGTACCACCTGGACCAGTTGCAGCAAGACGGGTTCGTCGAACGGACGCGGCGCGGCGTGTATGCGTTGACCGAAAAAGGCGTCATGGCGGTCGACCGGTTGTCGGTCGGGCGGATCAACCCCATACAAACGCCTAAGGTCATTACGTACACGTTGCTGCAGGACGACGAGGCGTATTATTTGTACCGCAAACCCAAGGCGCCGTTTTTGGACAAGCTGAACATGGTCGCGGGCAAAGTGCATTTGGACGAACGGACATATGACGCGGCCGTGCGCGAAGTCCAGGAAAAGACGGAGCTGACGGCGATTGACGTACGGCACGAATCGGTCGCCGAGGTGCGGGTGCGCCAGAACGGGCAGCTGATCAGTCACTTCGTGGCTTACGTGTTCACGGCCGGCTTTGCGGGCGACCCGTCGCGGCTCGAAAAAATCCCGCGGGACGAGCTGGCTGGCCGCTCCGATCTCGCGCCCGATTTGCTGGCGCTAGTCGAAGCGATCGCGACCAAACGGCCGTTCGTCGATCTCGACATAGGTTCGTAGAAACACAGTTGCGTTTGTAGGCAATTTGAAAATTGTAGGCAAATTGGCAATTGTAGGCAATTTGGCAATTGTAGGCAAACTTCGTTTGTAAAAATCATTTCACTTTCACGGAAAGGACCATTGGATACGATGAACATGTCACTAACGATCAACGAGGATGAAGACATGGAAACGATAAGCTACCGTGAGCATATACGCGAAGTCGAGGACTTCCCGAAAGAAGGCATAAAATTTTACGACATCGCCCCACTGCTTGGGAACGGCGCGATTTTTGCCAGCGCCATTGCCGAGATGGCGGAGCCGCTGCGCGGGAACGTGGACAAGGTCGTCGGTTTTGACGCCCGGGGCTTCGTGTTCGGCGCTGCCGTGGCGCACCAATTGGGCGTGGGCTTTGCCATGTTGCGAAAGCCAGGCAAACTGCCCGGCGAGGTGGCGCACGTTGAATACGGGTTGGAATACGGAACGAACGCGCTCGAGTTGCAAGCGGACGGCGTGAGCGAGGGTGAGCGCGTAGCGCTCGTGGACGACGTGATCGCGACCGGCGGCACGGCGCAGGCGGGCATCGAGCTGGTGCGCGGCCAGGGCGCGGAAATCGTGGAGTTCACGGCATTGATCGACTTGCCGCACTTAGGCGGAAGCGAAGCAATCAAGGCGCTCGGCGTGCCGGTACGGCCGCTCGTCACGACCAGGCAGGCGGAATAGCGCCATGGAAAAATACTGCGACAACCGCAGCGTGGGAGTAGTGCTGACGAACCAAAACGGCGAACTGGCGTTGCTCACGCGCGGACGGTTTCCGATTGGCATCGCGCCGCCTGCCGGGCACGTGGACGACCATGGCAGCCCCGAGCAGGCAGCAGTCGACGAGGTGTCCGAAGAGCTTGGCGTAACACTGGCGCTTGACGGCTTGAAACGAACAACGATTATGGGTCGTCGGGTCGATAACGTTTGCCGTCGCACCGGTGGCGATCATCATGACTGGAACGTGTACGAAGCCCGCGTTGACGCGGACGTCGCGCTATTGCCGGACGCCGAGGAGACCAAGGGCGCTCGTTGGTATTCGCCGAGTGACGTCGAAGCGCTTGCCGAGCGGACGCGTCGGTATCTCGTGGGCGCTATTCCCGAAGACGAATGGGCAGCGAACCCGGGCCTCGAGCCGGTATGGGTGCCGTTCATGCAGGAACTCGGCTACGTACGCGAATAACTGTATGTGATACACTAACTATAATGATACGCGCTGAAACCTATCACCGGCTCATGGATTCCGACCAAGCGGGCGTGTTGATGGTGCCGGGTTTTATCGGCGGCGAGCTGCTCCGCGATGCGCAACAAGAGGCCGACACGAAGGTAGCATGGCGTGACGTGCATAGCACGTACGTGAACAAGCGCGGGTTGACGATCGTCCAGAACCACGATGCCTATGCGCTCGATTTGGTACGGGGCAGCCATGAGCCGCTGAGGGACCTGACTACCCTTGCGCTCGTCGCATCCGAGGTAGTTCGTTTCGCCGACGAGCTTGCCAAAGACATTCCGACGCTCAAAGACTGGCAGCCGACCGAGCAGTCGCTGCACAGGTACGACGATCCGGAAGTGGGGCTGAGCTTTCACAAGGACAATCTGCGATTTCGCAGGCTGATCGCCATCGTGGCGCTCAAAGGCATGTGCGACCTTGCCGTACGGGACGCCGACGGGAACGTCACGTATTTCGCGACCGAACCTGGCGACTTGGTGGCGCTGCGTGCGCCAGGGTTGACCGGTCACGCCGACGATCGGCCGGAGCATGCGGTACTGAATCTAAGGACTGACGACAGGATATCGATGATGCTGCGCGAAAACAACCGCCCATACGACGACATCCCGGGTTTTGATTTCGATAACCTCTAGCGATTTTTGCAGAGAGCGGCCGATGCTATGATGATGGCAATGAGAATGCCCGCCGAATCACACTTGGAAGACATTTACGAAGAAGCGCCTGCCGAAAGGAACCGCGAGGTGCTGTACCGCGGCCTCGCGTGGACGGTGCTGCGCGGCGTGTTCGCGCCCTATCCAACGTTCGGTTCGAATACGGGTATCACGCCCAAGAACCGTGAGATGTACGAGGGCAAAACGGTACTTGATTTAGGTTGTGGCAGTGGCGTTCGCGGTATCATCGCTGCCATGAGCGGCGCCGAGCACGTGCTTGCGACCGACATAAACCGGACCGCCTGCGTGAACACGGCCATGAACGCGGAGCGGCACGGCATGAGCGTGAGCGTGCTGCAGGCCGACATGTTCGCGGGTATCGGCGGGACGTTCGATACCATCGTTTCGTACTTGCCTTCGCGCGACGCGCCGATCGATTCGCCCGAACAAATCGCCACGCACGACCCGGGACTGCGCCTGAACAAACGGCTCATCGACGAAGGCCGCGATTATTTGAAGCCTGGCGGCACGCTGCATACGTCGTTTTTGGACCAAGGCGGAATTGCCGACATGAAAGACCGGATCGTCGCGCGCGGGTACGAAATCGAGTCGCATAAGGTCAGGCCGCACGAAACTACCGGCGATTGGCATTTCTTTTCGTTACGCGCCGAGTAGTTGCTTGTGGCCGGCGACGTCGTGCACGCGCAGGTACGCGGCACCTGACGCGACGGCAACGCGGCCCGCGGCCAGGTTCGGCGCGAGTTCCATGCGCTGCTCGCCAAGGAACCGCTTGCGCGAATAACCGATCATGGTTTCATGCTGCGGGAAGTGCTTCGCGAATTCGAGAAGCCGCACGTTGAGTTCCGGCGTTTTGCCAAAACCGATGCCTGGGTCGACGATGATATTCGCGCGCCGTATGCCACGCGTAACGAGCAGTTCTATTTTTTCGCCGAGCTCGTCGACCACTTGCTGCTCCGTGGTGACGTGTTGCTCCTTTTTATGAGCCGCCTGAATGTCGCCGTGCGCGGCCGCTGGCAAGTGGCTCGCGATGCAGCGCAAGCCAAACCGCGCGACGGCGGCTTGCATGGCTGGGTCGTGTAGGCCGGTCACGTCGTTCACGATGAAGTCATCGAACAATGCTTTGCCGCGTTCGACCGTTTGCGGGTGGTAGGTGTCGATCGAGAATCGCAGGCCGCTCGCCGCTAATCCGCCGAGCACGGGTTCGAGCCGTCGCCACTCTTCGTCGGGGCGGAGCGGCTCAGCGCCTGGCCGGGTACTTTCGGCGCCGATGTCCACGTACGCCGCGCCTTCGGCCAGGAGCGTTTTTGCCCTGCCAATCGCAGCAGAGGACTCGTTCCATGTGCCACCATCGCTGAAACTGTCTGGCGTGACGTTGAGAATGCCGACAAGTTCTGTCATTGCAAAAAGCGTATCATATTTTCGTTCGATTGTCCGGTTAGGCAGGCGGTCGCAGTGAGATATGTCACGGCGGACGGGGGAGAGAATCGGTATGATGATAGGGTAAATCGAAAGGATATGGCATGAGCGACATCACCGATCAACTGAGCGGCAAAGCGAAACAAGTGGCTGGCATTGCCACGAATAACAAAGAGCTTGAGGCCGAAGGCAAGGCGCAAGAAGCGAAAGGCAAAACCAAGCAAAAGGCCAACGGAATGCTTGACGACGCGCAGAGAAAAATCGACGGTTTGAAAAAGAAGGTGAACGAACGGTAGTTGATTCCAAGGACGCGCATTGTACGAAATGCTCCAGTGTAGTACTGTGTCTACACACAATCAGGAGGAACCATGGAGCAACCGCGTGACTTTGATTCGGAACTACCAACTTTAGTGCTTGGGGGCGGCGGCGCGTTCGGCATCGCGTACGAATACGGCATTTACGAATCGCTTCGTGACCACGGACTCGATTTGAAGCACGCGCAAATGCTGGGCACGTCAGCCGGTTCGTGGGTGGCAAGTTTTATCGCGACCGACCGTGGATACGCCGACGTGGCAGACATGCCGCAGATAGACGTGCCTAATTACGAAAAAGGCTACATGCAGGGTATCGCACGCGAGGTGCTGGGTAGCGACCGCGCGCCGAACGTTTCGGCCATGGCACTGAGATTGCCTTCCCGGAAAGGATGGTTGCCGCGAGCTGAGATGTTGAATGGCGGTGAACACGACCTGGCCGATATCGTTTCCGCGTCATCAGCGGTTCCGGGAATTTTCAGGCCTGTCAGCATAAACGGCCATGAATACGTGGACGGTGGCGTCCGTTCGGTGGTATCGGCGGATTTGGCGCCGCGATCGAAAAAGGTTCTTGCTATCGCCGCGTTGACGCAGCATTTCGCTCCTCCGGTCGGACCGGTCCTCGAAGGAGTTCTGCGCTTGGAACTGACGCGGTGGCAGCGAAGAACGAACGGAGACGTCGTCTTTATCCGGCCGAACCGCGCCGTCAGCGAGCTGGTACAGAGCCCTATGGATTGCTTTGATTTCGACATTGCGAAGCGCGTGTACGAACGGGCACGAGAACAGGGCGAAAGGCTCGTGAACGAGCGTCCGAGCATAGCGGCGCTCGCGATCGAAGCCGTCCGTCGGAGCGCATAGCATATAAGGAGCTACGTCATGTCCCAGGTCATCATCGTTTCTAACCGGTTGCCAGTCAGCGTCAAAAAAGCTGACGGCAAGTTGGTTTATTCTCCGAGCGTCGGTGGCTTGGCAACGGGTCTTTCCTCGTACGCCAAAGACAAAAACAACACATGGATCGGCTGGCCAGGAATCGCGAGCGACGACCTGACGAAGGCGGAAAAAGAGGAGATAGTCACGGAGCTTGCCAAACATCGGTGCGCTCCGGTGTTTTTGACGCGCAAGCAAATAGACAGTTTTTATAACGGCTACAGCAACACGGTCCTGTGGCCGTTGTTTCATGAGCTGCGGCCGCAGGACCGCCCTGGGCCGAAGAGGAACGCATGGTTCAAAACGTACCGCGACGTGAATCGACTGTTCGCGGAGACCGTCGAAGTGGCGGCGCAACGAGGCGCGTACGTGTGGGTGCATGATTACCAGTTGCTGCTGATGCCAGCGATGCTTCGAAAGCTCGGCGTCGAAGCTACTATCGGCTTCTTTTTGCACATACCCTTCCCATCGTCTAAAAAGTTCGGTTCGCTGGCGGACGGCAAGCGGTTGCTTGACGGCATGCTCGGCGCCGACTTGATCGGGTTTCATACGCCCAGGTACGTGGAGCAATTCCTGCTCGCGTGCGGCGCGGCGGGGTACGCAACAAGCTCTGCGACGGTCACGAGCGGCGGCCGAGCGGTGAACGTCGCTGACTTTCCGATGGGCATCGATTACGACAAGTACGCCTCATCAGGCAGGTCGACGCTTGTCAGGAGGATAACGAAACAGTACAAGCGGCGTTACAAAGGCACGAAGACGATCGTGGCGGTGGACAGGCTTGATCCGAGCAAAGGGCTGCTTGAACGGCTCGAGGCGTACGGCGAGTTCCTGGAGCGGTACCCTGACGTTCGTGGCAAGGTGCGGCTGGTAATGGTGGCGTCGCCATCGCGCACCGACATTCCCGCGTACGCGCGGTTGTCGCGGCGCATGGACGCGCTGGTGAACGATATCAACGAACGCTACGGTGACGATTCGTGGATGCCGGTCGACTACATAAACGAAACGTTGCCGTTCGAGCACGTGACCGCGTTGTTCCAAATCGCCGACGTCGCGTTCATCGCGCCGCTTCGGGACGGCATGAACCTTGCTGCCAAGGAGTTCGTGGCGAGCACTCATAAGAACAGCGTTCTGATACTCAGCGAAACGGCCGGCGCCGCGCTGGAACTGCATGACGCCTTGATCGTCGATCCGAAACGGCCGGAAACCGTGATCGCCGCGTTGCACGACGCGCTGACGATGAGCGGCTCGGAACTCCGCGGCAGGCTGCGCCGCATGAAGCGCCACTTGAAACGCCATACCGTTCAGGCGTGGGCGAAGGATTTCATCGGGTCGTTGAACCGGACGCTGGTGATGCCGCAGCCGCTCGTCGGCGCGAGCCAGCTTGACGCCGACGCGCTCGTTGCCGACTTCGCGGGTAGCAGCAAGCGGCTCTTGTTGCTCGACTACGACGGCACGCTCGTTCCTTTCCACGCGAACCCGGAGAAGGCCAATCCTCCGAAGGACCTGCAAAAAGCCTTGGGTGTCCTGGCGCGGGATCCTGCAAACGACATAGTCATCATCAGCGGCAGAAGCGCCCAGGACCTTGTGCAACGCTTTGGCAAGCTGCCGATCAACTTGGTCGCGGAGCACGGCGTAAGCGTACGGCGGGCAGGCCAGTCGACATGGAAGACGAGGTCCGGCTTGGATTCCCGATGGAAGAAGATACTGTTGCCGGTGCTAGAGAAGTATGCCGCCATGGCCCCGGGCGTGCACGTCGAGGAAAAGCCGCATTCGCTGGCGTGGCATTACAGGGCGGCGTCGCCGTACTACGCGCACAAGTACAGGGTGGTCGTCACGCGTATCATCAAGCCGTTTTTGAAAGAGAACGGCCTGGTGTTACTCAAAGGCAACAAGGTGTTGGAAATACGCGACACGAGCATCACCAAGGGTACTGCCGCGCGCGAATGGCTGACAGGCAGGTATGATTTCGTGCTTGCTGCCGGTGACGATACGACCGATGAGGACATGTTCAAGGAGTTGCCCAGTACCGCGTACGGCATACGGGTCGGTGGAGGCCTGACGGTCGCACGGTACAGGGCCGACGACAGCGAGACGGTCCGCTCGCTGTTGAAGCGGCTCGCGTCGGTACGCCGTTCGTAAGCGCGAGTGCGTTTTTTACAGCAGTCGGCGGGGTCATAATCCGCTACACTTGTCTTAGTATCACCAAACAACAAACACGCGCTGCCGTGTGCGACCCAAAGAAAGGCCAGTTCTTATGGACCAAGATATCTTAGCGCCCGAACAGGCGGAAAAAGACAACTACAAAGAGACGGACGTGTTCGCGTGGGCGAACAATCTGCTCGCGTACAAGGAAGACGTGAAAATCGAACTGTTCCTGATCAGCAAAAATTACGTGCTGTACCGCACGAGCTTGGCGCAGGACCTGCGCGCCCAGCTGGAACCGCTGTTCGTTGACGGGCTACTCGAGTACTTGTTCGAAGGCGCCGAGAACGGCATGACGGTCCGAGGTTTCGAAGAGGCCGAAAGCGAAGAGGGCGTTTTGCAACGGACGCAGACGTTCAAGGTCCCTAACCTGCGCGAGACCTTGAATTGGATCAAGACCCAAGAACACGAAATCGAAGTGTTCAAGGATGGCGACCATGATTTCAAGCACATGAAAGGCCTGCTTGCCCGGATCAGCCACCCGGACATGAAGCATTCCGTGTACGTGGCGAAGGTGCTGCCGAAATCGAACGTCATGCAAGGGAAAACCGGCTGGATGGTAAAGGGTGGCAAGTTCGTGCCGTTCGACGCCGACGCCGCGATCCGTATTCCGGCAGACAACCAGCTGCTGATCATCGATGAGGACCTGTACGTGTTCAGCCAGGCGCGTCTGAAGCAGCTGTTCGCGTACGATGCCAAAGA
Source organism: Candidatus Saccharimonadia bacterium (assembly GCA_023262335.1). Classification (GTDB taxonomy): domain Bacteria; phylum Patescibacteriota; class Saccharimonadia; order Saccharimonadales; family Saccharimonadaceae; genus UBA2112. The sequence goes on from JALRBE010000006.1 coordinate 13,122, forward strand.
AGCGAGCATCGCCGAAAAGAAAGTGACGGAAATCAACGAACATTTCAAACTGTCCTTCCCTGAGGGTCAGAGCTTGCAGACCATGGTCGAAGGCAAGAAGAGCGCGATTCGGAAACTGCAGAAAATCGAACCGGGCTCCGTCAGCCAGGAGAAACTGCTCGATCATGCCAGCGAGTTGGGTATCGAGCTCATGGAAGACGACGCGGGCGCGATCATTATCATGGACGAGAAGGACATGAGCAAGTTCGTGAATCTTTTGAACGACGATTACATGGAATCGGCCCTGACCGGTGAACGCTACGAAATACTCAAGAAAAAGCCGCTCAAGGCCGAAGAGCCGGACGCCGCGCCGACGGTTGAATAGCTGTTATTTCAGCCGTTCAAGCACGCCTTTGCGCTTGACGATGTTCTTGTAGTCCCACTGGATGTCGCGGGCTTTTCGCAACCATCGTTGCAGATCGGTGCCGTTGATTTGATCCTCGTGCGTATAGTGCTTCTCGGCGGCCTTGAACGTTCCTTCTGGCGACAAGCCGTCCTCGTTGAACGATCGGCCGCTCCAGAACAACAGTTGGACGGATCGCTTGCGTACCGCGTAGCCGACGACGGGATTGCCGTCGAGGAACCATACGGGATGTCCGTGCCAGACCTTGCTCTGCGCGTCAGGCAGGCCGCTGCTTAGGTGATCGGCAAGAAGTTCGCAGATGATCCTGCGATCGTCTGCCTGTGTCGCGTTGTATGTCGTGATGCTTGGGTCCATGTATCCAGTGTACCTGTTCGCGCGCGACGTCGACAAGCCGTCATCTTGGCTGCTACACTGGAACAATGACGAAAACGCCAATTACGCGCGACGAAGACGGGGAACTGCTCGGGTTCGTGGCGGAAGATGCCGGCAGCTGGACGGCACAAACGCTCTTCGGGTACGTATTCGAACGGGCAGCGACGCGCGCCGACGCGGAGAAGGCGGTGCGCCGCGACGGGCTGTCGGTACTGCAAGGCGTGTGGAGCTATTATGATCGTGATGACAAGCAGTGGTTTCCCTGCGTGCTCAAAGAAGCGTACGAGAACAAGGTGACGGTCATCCGAACGGGCGCGATGGGGTATCAGGACCCCGACGATTACAAGCTTGTCACGATAAGCATGCCCACCGAAACCGACCTGGTCAAAGCGTAGAATGCCCGGATACTCTGGTACAATAAGGGCAAACACGTAACCGAAAGGAGAGGGCATGATCACGTATCTTCGCTCTACTCATCACAAGCCGCAAATCAAACAGACGGACGCGCTGCAACCAGGCACTTGGGTGCGGTCGGAGCGTCCGAACGAAGACGAAAAGAAGCTGCTCATAAAATTCGGCGTCGATGCCGATCTGATGGCTGACGCGCTTGATCCGCATGAGGTACCTCGCGTGGAACTTGAGGACGGCTGGACGTATTTCATCACCAGGCTTCCCGATACCGATGACGATTTCAACGACTATACGACGCCCGTGTTGTTCGCGCTCGGCGACAAATATCTCATAACTGTCAGCCGTGACAGCCTCGGCAGGCTGTGGCAGCCGTTCATCGACGCCGTCCAGGCGCCGACGACCCAACAGACGAAACTGTTCATGCTGCAGCTGGAGGCGATCGTGCGTCAGTACCAAACCCGAGTCGCGTCGATCAACCGCCAAATGCGCGCGACGACCAGCGACGTCCGTTCGCTGACATCAAAAGACATCATGACGCTGACCGAATACGAACGCAAGTTGAACGACTATCTTGACGCGCTGCAGCCAACGAATACGGCTCTCGAGAAAATGCTCGGCGGCAAAATCTTGCGCCTGTACGAAGATGACAAGGACTTGGTGGAAGACCTGTCCATCGAGTTCGAGCAACTTATCGCGCGCTGCAAATCGCTGCTCCGTACCATTACGAACGTCCGTGATTCGTACAGGGCCGTCATGGACACCCGCCTGAACGAAACGATCCGTCTGCTCACCGTGGTGACGTTGACATTCACCGTCCCGACGATGTTCGCTGGACTCTACGGCATGAACGTCGATTTGCCTGGGGAGAATTCTCCGTACATGTTCTGGGTCGTCGTTGCGGCGAGCTTCGTCGTGGCGGGATCGCTCGGACTGTACTTCCTGCGCAAGAAATAAGGTATCATAAGAACAGGCAATCGCTAGCGATAGCATAAAACAAACAAAAACCGCTCAAGGAGGCATACGTCATGTCGTTTTTCCATAGGGACAAAAAAGAATCAGAACCGGCTGCGGCTCAGCAGGGCGGCGTACCGCCGATAAGCGGCGAAAACTCGGTCGGCGAATGGCTCGATCATCCGGTGGGCGGCGTCATATTCAGAGACATGCTCAAGCAGGCAGGACAGAACGAGAGCGTGCTGCGTATCGTGCGCAAAGTGTCGCTGAACCGCTTGATAGAAATGAGCAAGGGCCAATTCACGCAGACGATGCTTGATGACATGGTGCAAAAGGCGAACTCCGGCGAAGCGCCTGCTGGGCACTCGGACGGCCTGGCTACTAACGCGCCGGCCGCGACGCCTTCGCTTCCGCTGGCGGAATGGGCAGAGAAGATAACCGAAGGCAGATTCGCCGGCAAAACGGTCATCGTGACCGGAGCGGGTTCGGGTATCGGCAGGGCGACGGCGTCACGCGTGGCTCGCTAAGGCGGCAAGGTTATCGCCGTCGATATTTCCGAGGAACGGCTGAACGAATTCAAGAACGAACTGGATGACAGCGACGTGACGGTCGTTGCCGGTGATATAACCGATCACGAGAGCGTCATGAAAATCATAGCGGCGGCAGGCGACCGAATAGACGCGCTCGCCAACGTCGCGGGCATCATGGATAACATGACGCCGCTTCACGAGATGGACGATGCCGTTTGGCAACGGGTCATGAACGTCAACGTCGGCGGCATGATGCAGCTAACCCGGGCGGCACTGCCTAAAATGCTCGACCAGCGCTCGGGTTCCATCGTGAACGTCGGGTCGGAAGCGTCACTCAAGGCGTCGGCGGCAGGCGCGGCGTATACGACGTCAAAACACGCGGTGGCAGGTCTAAGCAAAAGCCTCGCGTTCATGTACGGGCCAAGCGGCATCCGGACCAATGTCGTCGCTCCGGGCGCGGTGCTGACGAACATCGAGGCAAAGTATGAATCGAAGCTGGGCGCCGAGCGGGTGAACAGCGTCATCGCGACGGCTCCCGACGCGGCGGAAGCGTCGGCGCTCGCCGCGTCGATCACGTTTCTGCTCAGCGACGATTCGGTAAACGTTAATGGCGCGATCCTCCCGTCTGACGGCGGCTGGTCGGTGCAATAAGGGGATTCATATGAGCACGGTTTGGGATTTGGAAACGGACTTTTTGGTCGTCGGAAGCGGCGCGGCGGGACTCAGCGCGGCGATTACGGCGGCACATAACGGCTTGGATGTCATCGTTGTCGAAAGCATGGACGTTTGGGGCGGTACCACGGCGATTTCGGGAGGCGGCCTTTGGCTGCCGAATAATCCGCTCATGGAAAAAGCCGGCGTTCAGGATTCCATCGATCAGGCGCTTGATTACCTTGACGATACGATCGGCGACGTCGGGGCATGGACGAGCAGGGAGCGCAAACTCGCGTTCTTGAACGCGGTCCCTCATTACGTGAACCTGCTTGCCGACGAAGGCGTCAAATGGGCTCGGTCCAAGGATTACCCTGACTATTACCCTGACCTTCCTGGCGGACGTATCGGCAGGGCGCTCGAAGTGAAGCCGTTCAACGTACGCAAACTCGGCAAATGGCGCAAAACGTTGAAGACGAGCATCCCGGCTCCCGTGATGACCGATGACGTGTGGCTGTTGTCGCGGGCATGGTCGACGCCGGACGGGTTCGTCCGTGGCGCCCGGTTCGTGTTCAGGACGATCGGCGGCCTTCTGACGTTTCAAATCAAATACGGCATGGGCGGGGCGCTGGCCGGTTCGCTCATGCACATAGTCTTGAAGCAAGGTACCGACGTGTGGCTGAACGCTCCGCTCAAGGACTTGGTCGTCGAGGACGGCAAGGTCGTCGGGGCCGTTGTCGAGCGCGATGGCAAGACGGTGCGAATCAAGACGCGCCGCGGCGTCATGTTGGCTGCGGGCGGTTTCGCGCAAAACAAGGCGTGGCGCAAGAAATATCACGGCGTCGAAGGCTGGTCGAGCGCGCCGATCGGACAATTGGGCCAGGGCATCGAAATCGGCGAAAAAGCAGGCGGTGCCCTCGGCATGATGGATGACGCATGGTGGGGCGCGACAACGGCACATCCGGATGGCAGCCAGCAGCACGGGTTCATCCTCAACGAACGTTCGGACCCGTGGAGCATCGTCGTGGATCAAAAAGGCGAGCGGTACCTGAACGAGTCCGAAAGCTACATAGACTTCGGGCATCACATGTTCGAGCGGGACAAGACGACGCCCGCGATACCTTCATGGATGGTACTGGACCATCGCCATACCACGCATTTCCTCAATTCCACGCTCATGGTTCCTGGCGCGAAAAAGAAGCTGATGGACCAGGGCGAAGTCGTCGTTGCCGACACGCTCGAAGAGCTTTCGGACAAGATGGGGACGGACAGGACGACGTTCCTTGAGACCGTCGCACGGTTCAACGGGTTTGCCGTTGACGGCGTCGACCGTGATTTCCAGAGGGGGCGTACAGCCTATGACCGCTATTACGGCAATCCGCTCGTGACGCCGAACCCGAACCTCGGCACGATCGAGAAAGGTCCGTTCACTGCCATGCGCGTGTATCCTGGCGACCTTGGAACGAAGGGCGGTCTCGTGACCGACGAGCATGCACGCGTGTTACGCGATGACGGAAGCGTCATCGAAGGACTGTACTCAGCAGGCAACAACAGCGCTTCGGTCATGGGTCACACATACCCTGGGCCAGGAAGCACGATCGGGCCGGCCGGCGTCTTCGGGTATCTCGGCGCGCTCCACGCCTCGCAACAGGCGCAGAATCCTGGGCGCGAAGAGAACGAATAACGGTTGCCGTACGGTACGGGCATTGCGCGTTGGATATGAATAAGTTACTATATAAAGTATAGTAATTAAAATTCAGGAGTCTTCATGAACGTAACGATTATTGGCAATGGCAACATGGCGCGCGGCATCGCGACGCGCGTTCTCGCGGGAGGCAACGCGGTCAGCTTGCATGTTCGCGACATCGAAAAGGGCGAAGCGCTCGCTGCCGACTTGAACGGTGACGTGACCGTCAAGGAAATCGGCAGTCCCGCCGACGACATCGTCGTCATTACAACGCACTATGGCGAGGTGCTGAACGTCGCGGAGCAGTATGAAGGATTCGCTGGCAAAACGCTCGTTGACATAACGAATCCGGTCGATTTTCAGACGTTCCAACTGATCCCGGAGGCGGGTCGTGCTGGCGCGCAGGATATCGCCGATGCCCTGCCGAACGCGACCGTCGTTAAGGCCTTCAATACCATTTTTGCCGGCACGCTCGTAGCCGGAACGGTTGATGGCAAATCGCTTGACGTGTTCGTCGCGGGCGATGACACGGACGCGAAAAAGGCTGTCAGCGCGCTCATCAACGACAGCGACATGCGTGCCGTCGATGCCGGTCCGCTCGCGAATGCGCGCCACCTCGAAGGAATCGCATTGATTCATATGGCGGCACAGGAACAACTGGGCACGAACTGGGCAAGCGCCATCAAGATCGTCGCGTAGCGCCACGGTCAGTGACATTTCTTACCGTATTTCCACGCGTTCTTTTTCATACTTGTACATGAAAGGGGGCTACCTAATGGCACGCAAAACGCATATCACGGCAAACGAACTTGGCATAACGATGGAGCGGAAGGAGCGGGAAATCTTCAAATGGTTTCTCGCTTCCTATTTGTTCGGAAAGCGGATACAAGAAGACGTCGCACGGCAAACGTGGGAGGTGTTCATGAAGCACGGCATGGACTCGCCGAAAAAGATCGTCGGCAAGACGAAGCAGCAGATTGTCGCGCTGCTCGGCGAGGGCAAATACCGGAGATATGACGAATCGACCGCGAGCAACCTGCTCGACATGGCAAGAACGCTCGTGCGCGAGTACCACGGTGATTTGTTGAACATGTACGACCACTGCGACGACGAAAAAGACTTCATGGCGAAACTGCAAAAGCTGAAGGGCGTTGGACCAAAAACGGCTGAGATATTCATGCGCGAGGCCCAGCCCGTGCTGATTCGTTCGTGAGGGTCGCGCACGGCAAAGCTTCAACAAATTTGTCATGAGCGCTACAATAGTATGTATGTTTGAAGGGCCGGCGGCATTCGTCGATATAGAAACGAACGGAGGAAACGGTGATCGCGGGCGTATCACCGAGATCGCCATCATTCGCGTTGAAGGCGGCGAGGTCGTCGACGAGTTCGTGTCGCTGGTGAATCCAGGCTCGCCGATACCGCACTGGATCACGAGTCTGACGGGCATCACGAATGCTGACGTGGCCAGCGCGCCATACTTTGACGATATCGCCGACGACGTGAACAGGATTCTGAGCGGTGCGGTGTTCGTGGCGCACAATGTCCGGTTCGACTATTCATTCGTCAAGCGGCAACTGGAGGCTGCTGGATACCCGTTCAGACCGAAGCTTTTTTGCACGGTCCGCATGAGCAGGGCGCTGTATGCCGAGCACAAAGGCCACTCGCTCGAAAAGATCATCGCGCGGCATGGTATCAGCGTGAACGGCAGGCATCGCGCGTACGACGACGCGAAAGCCATTCATGACTTCACGCGGCTCGCCATCGCCGAAAAGGGTATCGAGGCGTTTCGCGATTCAGTCGCAAGGCAGCTGAAAACGCGGTCGCTACCTCCCAACTTGGACGAAGCATCGTTCGGGAGCATTCCCCAAACGCCTGGCGTGTACATATTCGAAGACTCCGTGGGTGCGCCATTGTACGTGGGAAAATCCGTGAACCTGCGCCAGCGCGTCATGAGCCATTTCAGCAGCGATACGCGCATCGCAAAAGAAATGAAATTATCGCAGGGCAGCCATAACGTCAGTTTCATACAGACGGAGACGGAAATAGAAGCGCTGCTGCTTGAGTCGGCGAAGGTCAAGGAATTGCAGCCGGTGCACAACCGCCTGCTCCGCCGTCGTACCAAGCAGACCGTGCTCGTGCGGCAATACGATGCCAGCGGGTACATGAAGATGGTACTGGAAAGCAGGGATTTGTCCGAGGAAACGGACCTCGATAGCATTTACGGCGTGTACGCCACGAGATCGCAGGCGAAAGCGCGCTTGGAAGAGCTGGTGCGTACCTTTGACCTATGCCCGAAACTCATGGGCCTTGAAAAATCCAAGGGCGCGTGTTTCCGGTATCATTTGGGCCAATGCAAGGGGGCGTGCGTCGGAGAGGAACTGAACGATTCGTACAACCGCCGCGTCCAGTACGCGTTGGAGCGCAGCAAGATCGAGTCTTGGCCGTTTGCCGGCGAACTGGCCATCAAGATATCGTCGACCAAGGCGCTGATCGTCGACCAATGGGTCATCAAAGGGTACCTCACGGCGGTAAGCGAGGGAGTGAACTCTATCGAACGCATCAAGAACGGTTTCGACGTCGACACGTACAAGATACTTCGCAGTTACATCCGGCAGAACAAAACCAAAGTGTTTTTGCTGGCATCGCTGGGCGATGCGGTATAGCGCGTGCGGCACGCTAACGCTTTTTGCGAATATTCTGTACACTAAGGACATCCATAAACAAGGAGCGTCCATGAACCGTCAAAGCGTCACCAAAACCATAAGCGGAATTGTCATCGCGGCAATCGGCGGCTTGCTGCTGCTGAACACGCTGAACGTTATTAATTTCAATAACCTCATCGCTGACTACTGGCCGCTTCTCCTCATTGGTGCCGGTCTGTTGATTCTCGTAAACGACTTCCGTAGCTGGCTCGTCGCGGCTTTCTTGGTCGCTTTGGGCGGGTTGTACCAACTGCGCGAGCTTGACGTCATCGACATCCAACCATGGTCCGTCATCTGGCCGCTGATCATCATTTTCGTCGGTCTTTCGGTCGTGTTCGGCCGTTCGTACAGCGGCAAGCGGGTATCCAAAGCGGACCGCGATGACGTCAGCGCGATACTGGCCGGCGTGAATATCATCAATCACTCGAAGAAGTTCACCCAGTCGAACGCCACGGCGATCATGGGTGGCGCCCGTATCGACTTGCGTCAGGCTGAGTTCGACAAAGAGGCGCTCGTGGAAGTATTCGGTTTTTGGGGCGGCATCGAGATCGTCGTGCCGGAGAACGTCGTCATCCGCAACCAAGTCAACAACGTGATGGCAGGAACCGAAGACAAAACGAACCAGAAGACCGACAAGAACGCGCCGGTGCTCACGATAGCCGGAACGCTTATCATGGCGGGCGTTTCGATACGCAACCAGCCGAGCGACTGACGTTGCCGCCAGCTTTTGATCAGGGTCGGGACTCGTGCCCGGACTTGCCAGGGGTACGGGTCTTTTCCTTGAGCTCGGCTTCGAAGACGTGTTTCTTGCCTTCCAGTAAATTGTCGCGCGCTCGTTTTTCGACGGCTTTCACCGTGGCGTAATAGCCTTCGTCGAATTCATCGACGATTTGGAACGTCCACCTGCCATGGAGGACATTCATGCCCGAGACGTCACGCATGACGTCGTCGGCAAGCTCGTTATGGCCGGCGTCACGCAGTTTGCCTGCCGCAGTGGCGAACATCGCGTCCGCATGGCCCATTTTCTGGTGGAATTCATACAAGTCGCCGCGGGCACGTTCGACCCATTCCAACGCTTCCGTCATCTTGCCAACCGCTTCGACGGTTTCGTCGTCGGTTTCGTCAGGCCGCTCGTATCTGTCGTTTGTCGTCATATGTCCATTATCCGGCTATGCGGGCTCGTTTTCGAGTGACTGCCACAGATGCCAGCTGGCTGTCGTGCGGTGTGGGGACCACGCGGCGGCGATCGCTTCGAGCTCAGAACGTTGCGGAACGTCCGGCAGGCCGTAGAGTTTTTTGATCGCCAACTGCAAGCCCCTGTCGTCGGGAGCGAAGACGTCGGGGCGGACGAGCGTGAACATCAGGAACATTTGCGCCGTCCAGACGCCTACGCCTTTGACGCGGGTCAGTTCAACGATGACTTCTTCGTCGCTGAGGGTATCAAGATGATCGAATATCATGCTGTCGCGCACGAAGTGATCTGCCAGGTCTTTGACGTATCGTTGCTTTTGGCCGGAAAGGCCGATTGCTTTCGCGTGTTCGTCACTCAGCACCGCGACGGTTTCGGGGTCGAAGCTCGTCGCCGTTTCGAACCGCTCAAGTATCTTCGCGGCCGCTTTCACGGAAATCTGTTGGCCGACGATCGAACGGACGAGCGAGGTGAAATAGTCCGTTCGCGCGGGGCGCTCGATATGGCCGTTGCTTTTAATGAGTGTGGCCATTGCCGGATCGAGTCGCGACAACGAAACTTCGGCGTCGCTGAGGCCGGTCATGCCTTCTCGTCGGCTTCTTCGATTTCGCGTTCAACCACGACGGTGCATTCGGTCACGAGCGCGGCGATCGCCCCGACGGCAGCGAGTACCGGCGCGAGCACGACGCCGACGACGCCGATGGTCAGCGGAAATTCCACGAGGTTCTTACCGTCTTTGTTCTTGATGATGATACGGCGGATGTTACCCTCGTTGATGAGCTCTTTGACTTTGCGCAGCAGGTCTTCGCCGCTGACGGTAAATTCTTCTTTTGTGGTTTTGGTCATGTGTCTATTTTACCAAAGCGGGCATGGCGCGGTAAAATTGGTACGATGCGTGAAATCACCAACGATCGTTTCGAAGCCTTGGTAAAACAGGTGCCGGTCAAGCCCCGCTTCAAACGCGAGCTCAAGTTCCGCGCTAGCACGGAGCGTATGGACCCGGCGCAGTGGGTCGAGACCGAACTGCTGCCGATCTGGAACAGGAGCGGCAATGGCGGCATGTTGCTTATTGAGGTTGACGACATACTGTATATGGTCCCGTTCGAGGCGTCGAAGCCTAGCGCGGGCACGAGCGGTCGTGCCAAGCCTGTCATCTGCGACCTGTGTTTTACGTGGCAGTCGGGCGGTGGCGGCGGGTTCGTGACGTTTTATCCGGGTAAAGGCAGCGACGATTCGGTCTCGCTTTTATGCTGCATGGACCTTGCGTGCAGCGCCAATGTGCGAACCAAAACGCCAGCTTCGCTGAAGTCACGCGCGCAACTGCGCGAAGACCTGACGAACGATGACCGCGCTGAGCGCCTGCACGGGAGACTCAAGAACTTTGCGGCCCGGCTACAACTTGAGGAGGCCAACTGATGGCCAGCGCAACGAAAATGCTCGTCCGTCACGGCCTTTCGAGCGCGAACGACCGGCGTAACTTCGGGAAGCCGGCCTTCGCGCACCCGGATGCTTCACTTATGGTACGAGGCTGCTACGATGCCATGGGAGTCGGCGAGGCACTCAAGGCGAACGGATACGATGGCGATCCGTCGGTTTCGAGAGTGGCAGTGTCGACGATGCTGAGGACCGGGCAAACCGCGCTTTACGCAGGGTTCCGACCGGCTGCGATCACGGAATATGCCGTGCTTGACGAAGTCGACCACGATCTCGATCCGTTCGTGCTCGGCAGAATGATAAAAGCCGGCGTGTACCCGGATGCCGCGCTCATTCGGGCCGACAGGCTACTGGACACGCTGCCGGATGAAGACGTTTACGTGACGCATGGGCTGCTTGGGTCCGCGGCCTTGTATCTAGCAGGCGTTGGACGCGATACCGACCAGCCGTTCATTCCGCGCTTCGCCTCGGTACGCGTATTGCGTTACGATTCCGAGAAACGGCTTTGTTTGGAAGAGGCTATAATGGAGCAGAGGAGATTATGGCATGAGCACGATAAAAACGACTGCGAATGATGGCGATGTCATCGGGTTCTTGGCGGGCTTGCCGGCCGAGCAGCGTACCGACAGCGAGGCTTTGATCAAAATCATGGCGGACGTCTCGGGCGAAAAGCCGGTACTATGGGGCACGAGCATCATCGGTTTCGGCACCATGCAGTACGTGACGGCGAACGGCCAAGCGAACGACTGGATGCGCATAGGGTTCAGCCCGAGAAAAGGCAAATTGTCGCTGTACGTTACCGTCGTGGCGGAGCGGTACAAGGAGCAACTAGACGACATGGGAAAGTACAAGATGGGCAAGGGGTGCATTTACCTCGCCAAGCTGGCCGACGTAGACAAGACGAAACTAACGGCGCTTATAACTGACGCGTACGCGAAGAGCGGCAGCCAGTTCATGCGCGAAAAGGAACAATCATGAAGGCAACATGGAATGGCACGGTCGTAGCAGAAGCGGCCAAAGAGAACCTGATACGGATCGAAGGAAACTGGTATTTCCCACCGAGCGCTCTCAAACGGGAGTTCTACGAAGACAGCGATCATCATACTACCTGCGTATGGAAAGGGGAAGCGAGCTATTACGACGTCGTAGTCGACGGCGAAAGAAACGCGTTCGGCGCGTGGTATTACCCGGCGCCGAAGGAAGGTTCGATCGATCTGGTCAAAAAAGATTTCACCGATTACGTTGCCTTTTGGAATGGCATCGTCGTGAGCGAATAAGGCACGGTGCACTGAACGCATGAGCGATACCGAACCGAAGTACATGGAAATTTCACAGGTAGAAATCGAAAAGCATCTTGACGGGCTTTTGAATCTGATCGATGAGGCTGGAGCCGCTATCATGGCGGTGTACGGCACCGACTTCACGGTCGACATCAAAGACGACGACTCCCCGTTGACCGACGCCGACCGCCGGTCGCACGAGATCATGGTGCCAGCTCTTGAGGCGATGCTTGGCATTCCGGTCATCAGCGAAGAGGATGGCAAAGACAAGGCGGAGCGGACCAAGGAGGTCCTACGTACGGCACGCGCGTACGTGGTCGTCGACCCGCTTGACGGCACGCGCGAGTTCCGTGACCGGAGCGGCCAATTCTGTCCGGGGTTCGCTGTCATCGTCGACGGCCGACCGTATTTTGGCATGTATTCCGTTCCGACGCAGGGCGTGACGTACTACGGCGGTCCGAGCATGGGCAGCTTCAAAAAGGAAGGCGATGGGGTCCCTGTGCGTTTGCGGGTGGCAACTGAAAGTACCGGCAAAGTGCTTGGCAGTCGCATCGATACGGGCGGTCCGTCCGGCGCGTACGTCAAAGAAAAGTACGCGCGTCATGAAATCATTTCGATCGGATCGATGATGAAATTCGGTTTGATCGCCGAAGGCAAGGCTGACGCGTATCCGTCGATCGACCGGCCCCTGAAGCTTTGGGATCTGGCGCCTGGCCATGCGATCGTTGAGGGCGCAGGCGGCATCGTGACGCGTCCTGACGGCAGCCCGATCGATTACAGGAATACGACTCTGCTTGCCGGTGATTTCGTAGCCCGCGCGGCCTAGAGCGCGGTCACGTACCCGCCGATGATCGCGAGCAGGACGCCGATGGCGGCGCAGACCTGGCCGATGACCCAGAACCGCATGGTGACCTTCGTCTTCTCCCAACCGATCGCTTGAAGGTGATGATGGACAGGCGCGGAAATGAAGACCTTTCGATGGAATAGTTTCTTCGACAGTATCTGAATGACGCTCGACCCTGCCTCGAGTACGAAAACGAGCGCGATGATCGGCAGCAAGAATATGGTGTTGGTGAGCATGGCAACGACGCCGAGCGCGGTACCGAGCGCGAACGAGCCGACATCTCCCATGAAGAAGCGGGCGGGCGGAATATTGAACCAGACATAGGAAAGCAGCGCGCCGACGATGGTGGCGCAGAACGCGGCGATACCGAAATTACCCTGCAAGGCAGCGATGATGGCGAACGCGCTGAAAGCGCTGGTAAGCAGCCCGCCGGCGAGCCCGTCCAGTCCGTCGCTGATGTTGACGGCATTGCTCGTGCTGACGACGACCAGGATGAACAGGGGAATGAGCCACCAACCAAGCGTGATGTCGGTCATGAATGGTATGTGGATGGCCGTATAGCCGAGTTTGTCATAGAAAAACCAGGCGCCGATGGCAGCGACCGCGGTGATCATGGCGAACTTGATCGGCGCGCGGAGACCGGCCACGCCCGTACCGTCGCTGCGGACGTTGATGATGTCATCGATGAGACCGACCAGCGCGCCGCCGAGCAGCGCGGCGAGCGGCAGCCATGTTTGCTGGCGGTCAAGATTGAGGAGCAACGTGATAACGGTGACGGCGATGACGACGATCAATCCGGCCATGGTCGGCACGTTCCGTTTGCGCGTGCTCAGTTGCGCGACGACCTGCAGGATTTCTCCTGTCGTCGAATGCGTCCGTTTGCGCTTCCACCACTTGTATTTGTAGGCGAAAAACGTGTAAACGGGCGTTAGGAGCATGGCGGCGCCGAACCCGAGGAAACTGAGTGCGAATATGAGTGATACTTCTTGGGCGAACTGTTCGAGCTCGAGCATAATCATCCTTTGCGTGTTTGCGGTGAATCTTCAGCTGATTATAGCATGTGCTAAGATATGGTCTATGAGCAATGGCACTCCCAAACTGGTTATTATCCGCGGCATTCCCGGCGGCGGAAAATCCTTCTTGGCCGTGGCATTGCGGGAACGGCTGGGCGTCGAGAACGTCGAAGTGCTCGATCCTGACGCGATCGACAAAGAATCGGACGATTTCAAAGCGCTGTCGGCGCAATTGAGCGACGAAGGCGTCGATGAGAAGTTCCACCCGTTCCGCTACTTGCGTGCCAAAGCCCATGCGGCGATTCTTGCGGGCAAGACCGTCATTTGGAACCAGGCATTCAACGACTTCGCCGGCTTCAAGATAACCGTCGACAAGCTGATCGCGTTCGCTGAAGAGCACGGCGTGCAGTTGCCGGTGCTGGTTGCCGAGGTCGAGGTCAGCAAGCAAACGGCGCGAGCGCGGATCGCCGAACGCGTCCATAGGGGCGGCCACTTGGTCGAGGACGAACGTCTCGACAAATTCTTTGCGGGATACGAGAGTTTTTCTGGCCGCGAATACAGAACGGTCACCGTTAACGGCGAAGCGAACGTCAGCGTGTCGGTCGAGAGCGTCGTTGCCGCTTTGTAGGCACGGTGGTACAATCGTAAGGTACATTAATTAATCGACGTATCAAGAGTGCAGAGAGAGAACTAGCTCGATGACCTGCCGGCAACCGATTTGATTCGGTGCCCCTTCTAGCCCTGACGGGAAGATAATCATCTTCAAAGACTCCTTTGTCTTCGCCCGCGCGGGCGGAGAGATACAGAAAGGGAGTTTTATTTTTTATGCCAACTTTGGAAGTGACCCGCGATATCGTGCCAGCAGGTTTTCAGGACGATCTTGACGTTGCCGTCGAGGACGCGTTCGCATGGCAAGACGTCATCGCGAACATCGAAGACGCCAAGAAGGCCGATGGAGCGCTGTACAGCCTTGCGAACAAAGCGCTGTATCTCGTGGTTTTCGAATCGGAGCGCGCAGACGACGCCGATCCGGCCGTGATCGCGGAGCTGGACAGGGCGGCGCACGGCGAGGCCGCGCGGCTGAAGCCGGAGAATCTTTTGCATTACTTTGACGGCACGCCGGATGCGGACGGTCGCTCGCGGTCATGGTGCCTATGGACGGATGACGAGAGCGCCCGCGAAGCCGTTGCCGGCCCGAAGCATCAAGAAGCAAGGAGCCGCGCACCGGAAATTTACAAGCACTACGCTGTCAAACTGTTCAGTGTCATCCCGCACGATGAAGGTATCGTATTCGTGCCTCATTTTCATCCTACGAACGCAATCAGGAGGGGCGACAATGCCTAATTACCGAACGGCCGAATCAGTATCGCCGAAGCACCCCGACAAAATCTGCGACCAAATCAGCGATGCCTTGCTGGACGCGCATTTGGCGCAGGATCCGCATGCCCGCGTGGCTATCGACGTGGCTGGCGGCCATGGCACCGTGTTCGTCACGGGCGAAGTCACTTCCAAAGCCACGCATATCAACGTCGCCGAAATCGTGCGCCGCATTGCCGGCGACGTCGAAGTCATCGAGCACCTGTTCGAGCAGAGCCCCGAAATCGCCCAGGGCGTCAACACCGGCGGAGCGGGCGACCAAGGGATCATGGTCGGATACGCGACGAGCGAAACGGAAGAACTGCTGCCGCTTGAAGTCGTGTTGTCTCGCCGCTTGAACCAAGCGCTCTACGAACAGTGGGAGTCTGATGGCAAAACGCAGGTAACGCTCGAAGACGGCGTCGTCGTATCGGTCGTGGCCAGCTTCCAGAACGCGCCGGGCGGAGAGCTGCGCCAACGCGTCGAAGCGTGGCTGGAGCGGCAAGATCTTGCGGCGGTGGCGGAAACCGTTGAGCTTCATGTGAACCCTGCAGGCGATTGGCAGCAAGGCGGATTCGACGCCGACGCCGGCCTGACCGGGCGCAAGCTGATCGTCGACAATTACGGCCCGCGCGTGCCGATCGGCGGCGGGGCGTTCAGTGGCAAGGACCCGAGCAAGGTCGACCGGTCGGCGGCCTACGCGGCCCGCAAAATAGCAGTCGATTATTTAAAAAGGCAAAACGCCAAAGAAGCCTACGTCTACCTTGCGTACGCCATCGGGCACGATCAGCCGCTCGAAGCGACCGTCGTGATTGATGGCCGAGAGGAGCGGGTAGAGGGCTATGACCTGTCGCCCGCCGGCATCGTCGCGTTGCTTGACCTGAAGCGCCCGATTTACGAACCGACCGCCCGCTACGGCCATTTTGGCCATGGCTTCGCCTGGGACTGAGGACGTGTGACAATTTTCACATTCTCCCGACCGTCGAACCGCTATAGTAGGCGGTGGTAACGGTAAAGGAGGAATGAAAATGGTAGATATAGTACTTTGGATCGTCTTCGGCGCGCTCGCAGGATGGGTCGCTTCGATGATCATGGGAACGAACGCTCAAATGGGTGCGGTCGCGAACATCGTCGTCGGTATCATCGGTGCCTTCATCGGCGGGTTCATCATGCGAACGCTTACCGGCGCGCAGATGGAGGGCTTCAACATAGGTAGCCTGATCGTCGCGATTCTTGGTGCCGTCATACTTCTTACCATCATCAAGGCGATCCGTGGCGGTAATCCGCACCACGCCTAGGGTTCATGCTAACGAAAAGGGGCTGCCACCGGCGGCCTCTTTTAAGCGCGCGTTGACGGCTGACTCGACTGACCATATAGTGGAAGCAAGGATTACAGCTAACGCATGAAACAGCCGCACCCACGACAGTCCATGAAAGATTGGAAATCGACCGCGATGATGCGCTGGCCAAGTTTGTCGTACGCGGTGTTGCCAGCAGTCATCATCATCGTGACGTTCATTCTGGCGCTCAGTGGTTACGCGCTGATGACGCTGAACATCGACGTGTCGCGCGATCGGTACGCCACCAATCGGATGAGGGAGAACCAGATCCGCCTGAGCGGCGTGTTTGATTCATACGCGCATCTTTTATGGGGGAGTACGGGCAGGTTGCAGTCCGCTGATACCGATGAGGCATCATGGCAGCAGTTCGTCAGCTCGTTCGGGCTCGAAGAGAACTTCACGGGCCTCGAGTCACTCGGGCTCACGAGCGGCTCGACGATCGCCGACCAGCGCGTGGCGTACGTCAGCCCGAAGACCACGATGACCGAACAGGCGGTCGGCATTAACATCGGCGCCATCGACACGCTGTCGGCAACGTTAGAACAGGCTGCGCGCACGGGCAAAGCGACCGTGAGCGATCCGGTTCCGAACCTGTTTTCGACCAAAGAGGAAGTGACGAACCTGCGGACCGGGTTCTTGATGTTCGCCCCGTACTATGACAGGTCGCTGCCGCATGGCTCGCCCGACGAACGCCTGCAGGCCCTGCGCGGCTATACCATCGCGCTGTTCCGCGGCGACATATTCTTCAACGAGGCCTACAAACAGAACGATTTGTCTCATACGACGATCGCCGCGTATTTGGGTGGCGTTGCTCCGGCAAACAAGCTGCACCAAAAAGGCACGAATCGCGACCAGCAGACGACCGTTTCGACGCAGCAGATCAACCTGTACGGCAAGACGTTCTCGTTCGTGTTCACGTACGATACCGCCCATATGCTCAGCTGGTCGTTGACGTATTTGCCGCATACGATCTTGGTGACGACGTTGGTGGTCGGCATGCTGTTCGCGGGCGTGGCGGGGTATTTGCTGCGGAGCCGGTACCGACGGCTGATGTTCGAAAAAGAGCGCGACGTCAACTTCGCGAGGGACGAGATATTGTCGCTCGCTTCGCACCAGCTGCGAACCCCGGCGACAGGCGTCAAGCAGTACCTTGGCATGGTGCTGCAGGGCTTTGCCGGGGACGTGCCGGAAAAGCAGCGGGCGTACCTGGAACGAGCCTACGCCAGCAACAATCGGCAACTGCA
>JALRBE010000006.1:30538-40040 GCA_023262335.1 Candidatus Saccharimonadia bacterium
GAGCGGTCTTCGAGGGCAACAGGATGCTGAACGCCCGGCTGGTTCCGCTGCTGCTGGAGGACTACCGGCCTGTGCCGCTGTCCGGTACGGGGCGGGAGCACGTTCTGCAATTGATGGACGAGAGATCAGCGGTCGCAGCGGTGAGTGACAAGGTCTCGGGTAGCCGGGTCGTCACCGAAGCCGATCCGTCGGTCGTTCCCAACGCCGCAGTGGACATCGGCGACGGAGTGGTGCTCACCGAACGCAAGTT
The DNA here is from genome assembly GCA_023262335.1 of Candidatus Saccharimonadia bacterium. Lineage (GTDB taxonomy): Bacteria > Patescibacteriota > Saccharimonadia > Saccharimonadales > Saccharimonadaceae > UBA2112. The sequence goes on from JALRBE010000006.1 coordinate 30,789, forward strand.
CGACATTGCCAAGATGCTCCGCGACGTGGTTGACGAGCAACGGAGCCAGGCGGAAAACGGCAACGTGACCATGACGCTGCACGCGCCGTCCCAGGGATGGATCGTCGGTGACAGCCACATGCTTTGGATGGTCGCCGAAAACCTTGTTAGTAACGCGATCAAGTACACGCCACCGGGCGGGGTCGTCGCGGTCCGGTTGGTCCGGCGTGCGAACAGATGGGTGTTGACTGTCAAAGACACGGGCGTCGGCATTTCCAAGAGCGATTACTCGAAACTCTTCAAGCAGTTCAGTCGAATCGCCAACGCGCGGAGCGATTTCGTGACTGGGACCGGGGTCGGATTGTACCTGGCGCAGCACCTGACGGTCCTTCATGGCGGTACCATAGGCGTCACGTCGACCAAAGGCAAAGGGTCTACCTTTACCGTGCGGTTGCCACGCAAAATGTAAGAGTACCTGCCGTGAATGTAATATTTTTCACGCTCACCGCCGAAACATGAGGTATACTGACAACAGTATTGGAGTGAGATGTGACAGCAAAGCATAAAAAATCCATCCTTATCGTCGAGGATGAACCGGAACTGGCGGAAGTTTATCAGATACTACTCGAACAGGCCAAATACGACGTCCGCATAGCGCATAACGGCAAAGACGCGTTAACGCTCGCGAACGAAAAATCGCCCGACTTGGTGCTGCTCGACCTGCGCATGCCGGTCATGGACGGCGTAGCCTTCCTCGAAGAGTACGAACTGAAGGAAAAACATCCGAACGTGAAAGTCATCGTGTTCAGCAACTACGACATGCAGGACGAAATCGACGATGCCTATCGTCTTGGCGCCGACCGCTACGTGCTCAAAGCGTGGGCATCTCCTAAGGAACTGCTACAAATAGTCGCCGACACGCTTTCGTAATCAAGCGTTCGGGTTCTGCAGCCGGATTCCGCTGAAACTTTCGTCGCCGAGGCGGCGTTCGAGCTCATGGCGGTAAATCGTAAAGCCTTTGCTGTCGTAGGCAATGATTTTTTTGCGCTTCAAGCGCCCGAGCTCCATGGTTGTCGTTTCGCGGGTGAGGCCCATCAGGCTGCCAAGCGTGGTGTGGGTCAGCCGAAGGTCGACCCGGTACACGCCGGCCGTGGTTTGCTTGCCGTAATGGAACATAAGATAATACATCATAAGGAGCAGCTTTTCCGCGGCGCGCGACTGCTCGAGAGCGGTGATCTGCATGAGCAGCCCCGTATAACCGCTGATGACGTAATCGAATACGCGGTCCTTGATTTCGGGGTTCGTATTGATAAGGTCGAGCAGGACTGGTTTTTCTACCGTCAGGACTTCCGAATCCTCGAGCGCTTCGTAGTAATACAGCGCGCTTGACGTTTTGCCGAAAATCCAGGTTTCAGGGAACATGTCGCCCTTCGTGCTGAAGCCGACGACTTGCTCTTCGCCGAAATTGCCCAGCCGGTAGGCTTTGAGAACGCCCGAAAGCACTATGTAGGCTTGGCGGGGAATCTCGCCCTGGTAGATGAGAATCGAGCGCTTCTTTACGGAGCGCCGCGTCGACTTTGCCGGCAAGAGTTTCGCTATGTCTTCCACCTCTTTATAGTAGCACCATATCTGAGGAATGAATATTATTACGCCCGAAGAGTAAGATACTTAACAGTCCTAAACGGTTGCTGACGGTACACTGAGAGTACTGGCAAAACAAAGCGAGTCAGGGACATAATCGGAGAAGGAGGGGTATATGCACACACCGATGGACATAGACCAGCAAGCCGTCGAAGAAAAAATCCAACACTTCATGGCGGGACGGTCACAGTGGAAAACGCTCAGCAAATCAATCGCGGAACGGTTGGCACCTTCCGTTCGCGCGGACGACGTCACGCGTGACGAAATATCGTACGAACCATTGCAGTGGACGGCTGCAAAGCCAAGCCGTTCTTAACAACACCACCTCTTCATCACCTATGCGTAAGGGAGCTCTCTCCCTTACTTTTTTGTATGTATTGACATACTTTTCATACTAGGTATACAATTAGTACATAACAAAAGGAGACCGCGCATGGGCGTACCAGGCAACAAGAAGCTTTACGGAACGGCGACCGTCGGCAGCAAAGGGCAGATCGTCATACCTGCCGATGCCCGCGAAGAACTGAACATCCAACCGGGTGACCGCTTGTACGTGCTCGGTTCCATGCACGGCAGCGGTATCGTGCTGCTCAAAGAAGACATGATCGAACATATCGTCGAACAGATGTCGGCGCAGATCGAAGGCTTCCGCGAAGCGAAAAAACATACCGACGAATTCAACGACTAGGGCTTTGCCGAAAGGAGACAAACATGCATCACCATCTTCCGTTGCGCTCAAAAATAATCATTATGCTGTCCGTTATGGCCAGCTTGTTCCTGGTGGTGCTCGACCAAACCATCATCGCTACCGCGCTCGGCCGTATCGTCGAGGAATTCAACGCGTTCGATTCGCTCAGCTGGATCGTGACGGCATACCTGCTGACGACGACCATTACCGTGCCGATCGCCGGCAAGCTGTCTGATATCTTCGGCCGTCGGACCATCTTGTTGGTCGGCGTCGCCATCTTCGGCGTCGGGTCGCTGCTCTCCGGCATGGCGGGCAACGTCGAACAGCTTATCGCATGGCGAGCCGTTCAAGGCATCGGTGGCGGTATCATCACGGCCAACGCCTTCACGATCATCGGTGACCTGTTCGCTGCGCGCGAACGCGGCCGTTGGCAAGGACTGTTCGGCGCCGTCTTCGGTCTTGCCTCGGTCATCGGGCCGCTGCTTGGCGGCTGGCTGACCGACGGCCATACCATCCTCGGACTGACGACCGATTGGCGCTGGACGTTCTTCATCAACGTGCCGGTCGGCATCGCGGCGTTCATCCTCATCGCCATATTCTGTCCGGCGCTCCGACACGATAAAAAACCGTCGATCGACTACAAGGGCGCTGCGCTGCTTGCGGTCGCCCTGGGGACCCTGGTGCTCGCGGTCGACAACACCGAACAAATATTCGCTGATTTCATGACTGCTACCGGCATGAGCCTGGCCGTGCTCCGAACGATCATGTTCGCCGTCGTCGTGGCGTCGGTCATCGCCTTCGTGCGCGTCGAGCGCCGTGCCAAAGAACCGATCATCCCGCTCCGCTTCTTCCAAAACCGCAATTTCGTGCTGATCATGGGTATCGCGACGCTGTTCGGCGCGGCGTTCATGGGCTCGATTCTGTACCTCACGCAGTTCAACCAGCAAGTCTTCCAAGCGTCGCCGACCGAATCCGGCCTCATGCTGCTGCCGATGATCGTCGGCCTCATGGCGGCCTCCATTTCTTCGGGGCAGATCATATCACGCACCGGCCGTTACAAGATTTTCATGCAGGTCGGCATCGTCGTCGCGACCGTCATGGTGTTCATGCTCTCGACGCTCACGCCTGACTCGTCGTACCTTTACGAAGCCGTCATTATGGTCGTCCTGGGCGCCGGCCTCGGCGTGGTCATGCCGGTCATGAACTTGGCCGTGCAGAATGAGTTCGAACAGCATGACCTTGGTGTCGCAACCAGTTCGAGCCAGTTGTTCCGCAGTCTCGGGTCGACCGTCGGCATCGCGGTGTTCGGCGCCATGCTCACGGCAGGTTTGGCGGGCGGTCTCGCGAACGTCCAAAACGACGCCTACGTCAAACTGTTATCGCAGAGTCCCGAGGCGAGCGCTATCGGCGACCTGAGCGATTCGAACACGCTGCTCAACTTGAACATGCCCGATACACGGCACAAAATTACCGAAGGCTTCGAACAAAGCGTGGCGCAACTGCCCGAGCAAGCCAAGCGACAAGCGACCGAAACCTTCACCAAGGAGCAGGAAGAGTATTCCGAGAAAGTGACCGCCGCGTTCAGCGACAGTTTGCAACGGATCTTCCTCATATCGTCGGTGCTCATGCTGGCGGCAAGCGTTCTGGTGTTCATGGTCAAGGAACGGCCGCTCGCGAGCGCGTCGCCTGACCAGTCGCCCGGCGTGGCATAGTCGCCGCAAACGCGCTATACTGCTTATGAATAATGCTGAAATATTACGTAAGAAACGGGGACGACGAAGCCTTCCGGCAGCTGCCTGGATACCAGGATCAGCGTGACGGCACGTGGGTGCACGGCGAACAGCCGCAAGTCAGCGAGCTCGACACGCTGACGCAGCAGTTCGGCCTGGACAGGAATATCCTGCGCGACGTCATGGACAAGGACGAGCTGCCGCGCCTGGAAGTCAGCGACGGTTCGCTCTACGTGTTCTTCCGTTCCATCCTGCGCACCAAGCACGGAGAAATAGACTCGGCGCCGCTGCTCGCGGTACTGACGCCGAACGCGTTCGTGTCGTTGTCGCTGACGAATGCCATCAGCGACCAAAAAATCGCTACGGCCGCTCACGGGATAACCACGGAAGACAGGGGAGGGCTGCTGCTGTCGACGTTCACTGCCATCCTGACAGATTACGAAGACAGCATCAAGCGCACCGGCCGGTATATCAAAGACACCGGCCATCGGCTCAAGACGCACGAGGTCGACAACAGCGATTTCATCCACTTCGTGACCGTCGAAGACAATCTTGGCATCTATACGCTCAATCTCACGAGCATGTTGACCGTCGCCGAGCGTATCCGCGACAACAAGACCGAGCATTTATCGGACGATCATATCGAGTCCATCAACGATATCATCCTGCACGTGCGGCAGTTGCTTTCGAGCACGCAGGCGCTCACGCAGACGCTCACGAGCATCCGCAACGCGTACAGCACGATCGCCAACAACAACCTGAACCTTCGCATGAAAAAGCTGACCGTTCTGACGGTACTGATCGCGCTGCCGAACGTCTTTTACGGCATGTACGGCATGAACGTCATATTGCCGTTCCAGGACTCGGCGTGGGCGTACGCTTCGATCGTCGGGTTTACCGTCGTGCTCATTTTGCTTGTGTATACCCTTGCAAAACGGTTCCGCTTGTTCTAATATTGAATAAACCGCCATGCTTATGGCCTATATATTGACGTATCAAAGAATGATTGATACTATTATCTATGTGTTTCGCGCTGGAACACTAAAACTCAAAAAATCGGGCAATAGGTCGAACGAAGCGCGGACAACACGTATTTTAGATAATCAAGGAGTGTAGAACCTCATGCCAATAGCCATCGAGTTTGTGTCTTCCCGGCGCAAAAAGATAGCAGTGGATGTGGTGCCTGCCGCATGGCAACAATATATCGCTCATTAAGTTGAGGAGGGGTTTACCCCTCTAACCATGAATCGAAGTGAATTCGATTCATGGTTTCCTCCCCCTGAAGGAAAGGGCTGAGCCCTTTCTGTCTCTAGCGTCAGATCGCATCTGACTTGGGAAACAAAAATACCGCTCCATGGCACCGGAGCGGTATTTTGTTTGCTCAAGATTTTACTATTTCTTGATCGCGTCTTCGATCTGCGTCTTGAACTTCGCCTTGTCGCTCCATACGTCCGACTCGATCTTTTTGCCGTCGAGGTAGATCGCAGGGGTAGCGCTCGCGCCGATCTTTTTGGCGAGCGCGAGGTCGAAGTTGATCTTGTCGCTGACGCCCTTGCTGTTCATGTCGGTCTTGAATTTTTGGATGTCCTTGACGCCGGCTGACTTGGCGTACGTTTCGAAGTACGACAAACGCTGTTCGGTCGAGGCGCTCGACCAGCTCGTTTGGTTCTGGTACAGCTGGTCATGCATCTTCCAATACGCGTCCTGCAAACCGGCGGCTTCGGCGGCAGAAGCGGCGGCACGCGCGTTAGGGTGAATGCTCGTTAGAGGCAAATTACGGAACACGAACGTCAGATCGTCTTTGAATTCCTCGGTCAGTTCCTTGATGTTCGGGTATGCGCTCGCGCATGCTGGGCATTGGAAGTCGCCGTATTCGATCAGAATAGCCTTGCCGGAGGTCGCTCCGAACACGTGGTCCGCTATGTTGCCGTTCTGCTCGCTGGCGGCGACGGCTTTCGCCTCGTCGACGCCACTGACGTCCATTTGGCCGCCACGCGACAAAAATACCAGTGCTGCCAATATGCCAGCGCATGCCACTACGAATATGATCCAAGCTTTCTTACTCACACGTTCCTCCGTTCATTCCTATTCATTATATAGTATAGTTGTTTTATGACAACGCTTCTGGTAATCGTTTTCGTCAGCATCGCGATCGCGTACGTCGTCGTGACCGCCATGATTCCGGAGCGCACGAAGCACAGCTTGTTCGAGCTGCGACGGCGAGGTGACGACGACACGATCAGAAGGGAACGGCTGTTGGAGCAGGTCGAAGCGTTTAGGGAATTCGTGCTTGCCATTTTGGTCATCGCCGCCACGGGAGCGGCGCTTGCCGCGTGGCAAGCCTGGGGGTTCGCGGCGCTTCTTGGCATGGTGATTCTCGCTCATCCCATTGGTCGGCTCGGCATCGTCGGCGGTTTCGCCGGTTCGCTCTATGCCCGCGTCGAGCCATCGATTTTAGGGTTCGTCGAGCGCAGATGGGAGGTCGCGTGGTTCCTGGCTGGCAAGCGTCGTCGCCCGCGGGACCAAGCGCTCGAGTCGCCCGAACAGTTGCTGCACTTAGTGGAGGCATCCGGCCATGTGCTCGACGAGGAGCAGCGGACGATCATTCGCAACGGTATCCATTGGCATGACACGCTCGTGGTCGACGTCATGACCAAGCGTGGCGACGTGCGAACCGTCAAGTGCACGGAGCTGCTCGGGCCTTTGGTGCTCGACGACCTGCATCGGTCGGGGCACGGACGATTCCCAGTGGTGCGCTCCTCGATCGACACGATCGTCGGCATCCTTGATATCGCAAGCCTCCTCGAAGTATCTGGCAGCAAAGCGACTCCTACGGCCGAACAAGTCATGACCTTGAACCCGCCGCGCATCGAAGCCGACGAGCCGTTGCCGGCTGCCCTTGCGCTGTTGCAAAAGAGCCGGCAGCATATGGTGATCGTGGTCGATGGCGACGGCAAGACCGCCGGCGTCATAACGCTTGCCGACGTCACGCGGTCGTTGCTTGGAAAAACAGGGGTAAAATGATATGATAAAAGATAATCATGGCATGGCAACAAAACGGCGATAATAACCTGCGGGTCGGCAAATAGCCTGGCGTGCCGTTTGCGACCGACCCGATACGAGCCATCCTCATTACCGTATAAAATTCCAAGGATCAATCATGACAAGAACACTGGTACGAGACGTCACCATGCAAACAGGAAGCACCGTAACCGTCAGCGGATGGGTCAATAGCCGCCGCGACCATGGCGGGTTGATATTCATCGACCTTCGGGACCACACGGGATTGGTTCAACTCGTCATCAACCCGGAGGCCGCCGCCGCGTTCGCGTTGGCCGAAGGAGTGCGCGACGAATACGTCCTGAGTGCCGAAGGCATAGTAAAGGAACGTGACGAGAGCCTCAAGAACCCGCATATCGCCACTGGCGGCATCGAGATCGTTGCCGAAACGCTCACGTTGCTCAATAAATCGGAACCGTTGCCGGTCAGCGTTCAGGATGATGGCCAGCAGAGTGGGGAAGAGCTCCGGTTGAAGTACCGGTACCTTGATTTGCGCCGGCCGAAAATGCAGGAACGCCTCCGTCAACGTGCGCGCATGTACCGCGTCATGCGCGACTACATGGACGGCCTTGACTTCACTGAAATCACCACGCCAATCCTTGCGAACTCAAGCCCGGAAGGCGCTCGTGATTTTTTGGTGCCAGCGCGACTGCATCCTGGCAAATTCTACGCCCTGCCTCAGGCTCCGCAACAATTCAAACAATTGCTCATGGTCGGTGGCGTTGCGCGGTACTATCAACTGGCTGCGGCGTTCCGCGACGAAGACTCGCGCGCCGATCGTCTGTACGGCGAGTTTTATCAGCTCGACATGGAAATGGCATTCGTCGAAGACGGCGAAACGATTCGCTCCCTGATGGAACCGCTCATCAAGAGTCTGGTGACCGATTTCGGAGGCAAAAAGCTGCTAAGCGATGTCGTCCCGCGTATTCCGTACCAGGAAGCCATGGATCGTTTTGGTTCCGACAAACCCGACCTCCGATTTGGCATGGAGCTGACCGACTTGTCGGACACGCTCCGCTCGACCGAATTCGGCGTTTTCAAGAATACGCTTGAAAACGGCGGCGTCGTCAAGGCGATCCGCGTAGAAGGTGGTGCGGGTTTGAGTCGATCGCAAATCGACAACTTCACCGACATCGCGAAAAGCGAAGGCGCAGGCGGCTTGGCTTATATAAAGTACGAGAATGGCGAGCCGGTTTCGCCGATCGCGAAATTCCTGACGGCCGACGAGCTAGCCGCGATTCAGGAGCGTACGGGCGCCACTGACGGCGACGCCGTGTTCTTTGGAACGGACGCGCGAGTAACGGTGAACAAGGTGCTTGGCCGGCTTCGTGACGCGTTCGCCGACCATTTCGGTCTGAAGGACCCGAGCGTCATCGCGCTCGCGTGGATCGTTGACTTTCCATTTTATGAGCTTGACGAAAAGTCCGGCAAGCTTGACTTCGGTCACAACCCGTTCAGTATGCCACGTGGCGGCGCGGCGGCGGTCGAGGCGGCCGAGGACAAGCTGACAATCGTGGCGGATCAATACGACATGGTCATGAACGGGTACGAGATTTGCTCGGGCGGCGTTCGTAACCATAATCCTGAGACCTTATACAAAGTATTCGGCGTGCTTGGCTACGATGAGGCCTACGTCGAGGCGAAGTTCGGCGCCATGATCAACGCGTTCAAGTTCGGTGCCCCGCCGCACGCCGGTTGCGCCTTTGGTATCGACCGCATGTTCATGGAGCTCGTGGGCGAAGACAATATCCGCGAAGTCGTCGCGTTCCCAAAGAACGGCTCGGGCGTCGACGCGATGATGCAATCGCCGAGTATCGTCGATGACTCGCAGCTACGAGATTTGTCGCTCGTCATCAAAACTGTTGAATAAAAAACATCGTTTGATGTTAAAAATATTACATTTTTAGATGTGCCAACTTGTATACTGGTACCATGGGCGAATCATCAACAATCATCGTTTTATTAACCATCACCGTTATCATATTGTCAGTCGTTATCGTCGCGCTACTTGCAGTCGTGACCTTGCTACTGCTACGGCTTAATAAGATAGCCAAAAACATCGAATCGGTCAGCGACAATTTGGCACAGGCAACCGAATGGCTGACGCCGGCCAAACTGATCGGGACGGTCGTGTCCGTATTCAAACGTTAATAT
>JALRBE010000070.1 GCA_023262335.1 Candidatus Saccharimonadia bacterium
TTGCCCTTCCAGGTCCACGGCGCCGTTCAGCTCCGGACCTTCGTGCGCTTCGTACTTTTCGTTCTCTGGTCGTGAATCTTTGTTATCCATGGTACCCCCGCTAGAACCATACGTTATGAGTTATGACGTCGTTTTCGGATTGCAAGCCGAGCACCGTGTCCTTGACGGTCGTCGGATTCAGCTTGAAGATCACCTTGATACCTACTTTGGTTGGCAGGTTGGACAATTGGTAGTCGCCCTTGGCGTTCGTGGTGGTTGTGTATTGCTGGCCCTTTGAGAGCGCGACGACTTGCACGTTCGCCGCGGCAGCGCCGCCAGGTGCGAATACGCGGCCCTTGATAACGCTCTTCAGCGCCGGAATCGATGCCTGCGAGCCCGTTTTCGGCTTGATCACGTTCGATTTGCCGCTGGAGTTACCGCTCGCGTCGCGGGCGATCACGTAGTACGTGTATTTGCTATCAGTCTTCAAACCGGTGTCGCCGAACGACAGCCCGGTGATCGAAGCGATCTTGACGGCAGGCGCGTTCTCAGGTGAGATCCGGTACACGTCGTACGACGAGACTCCTACGTTGTCGCGGCTGGCCTTCCAGGTGAGGTTGAGTTGGTTGCCTAAAATGGCGCTCGCGGTCAGATCGGTCGGTTCGGTCGGTGCTTGGGTGTCGGCGCCGCTTGGCGACGGCATGGTGACCGCAGCCGGTGACGAGTGCGCGGAGTGATTGTTCGCGGCATCGTTCGCGGTGACCGTGTACAGGTATTTGCCGCCTTGTACTGCAGTGGTGTCGACGTATGACAATCCGTTCGTCACTTTGGCGAGCGGTTCGTTGTCGCGGAATACGGTGTATCCGGTGACGGCGACGTTGTCGTTGCTTGCGCTCCAGGTTACGGTCACTTTGTTCGTGTCGGTAATCGCTGCCTTGACGTCTACCGGTACCGCAGGCGCGCTGGTGTCGCCGTTCTTGACTGTCACGCTGATCGTTTCGATCGCGCTGTTGCCCTTCGTGTCGTATGCCTGAACGGTAACGCTGTGCGTTCCGTTGTCGTACAAGGTGGTATCAAAGTTGTACGCGAGCGGCGACTTGGTGCTGGTATAGGTCAGCTCGCCGTCAATGTACAGTTCCATCTTCGCGATGCCGCTTTGATCGCTGGCGGTCGCGTTGACTTTTACTGTGCCGGTAGCCGTGCTGTTCTTAGCCGGACTGGTAATGCTCACTATAGGGAGCGTCGCGTCTTCGGTAATCAGGCAGTTGTCGCCAAAGTTCGCAGGCCCCGCCGTACACTTGCCGTCGAACACGGCGAGCACGCGGTCGATCTTGACGTTCGGCTCGGTACCAATAAGACGCACGTCGTACGTGCCGGCATTCAACGATGCCAGTATCTTGGCTGACGGCTTGTCGTTCTGGTAATTGACCCATGTCCATTGGCTAGGTTTGACCGATGCCCCGCCTACCGTGTAGCAGCCGACACCGGTTATTTCTAACATGTATGCGTTATTGGTGGTGTCCGGCGCGAGCATGCGCGTCCAAAGCTGGTACGAGCCCTTGGTCGGAACGGTTATTTTGGAACTTGCTACCCCGTAATTCGTTTGCGGCACGGTGCAGTTCGCGGTTTGCGCCGACGCGTGGTGACTGCCTACGACCGACAATAAAAACGACGCTGCGAAAAGCGTCAACAAAAAAGCCAATACGAAAATCCATTTGTTGCTTTTGTGTCCCTCACCTTTGTCCTTCCATTGGTGCTTAAAGCTCACTGTGAGCTATTTGCCATTAAAGTACCATAAGTATTTTGGCGCTGCAATAGATTTTTGGCATTTTGTGATTGCTTGGGCAAAGTTTTTGTGGTTATATTGGGGTAGCTTTCAAAACGAGGCAAACAAACATGCAAAAAAGTGATTGGTGGATCAAGCGGACATTCGTTCTTGGTATTGCGGCGGCAACGTCGTTGCTGGTTCTTGTTGCCCTGCCGGCGCACGCGTCGTATCCGGGTTTGAACGGTAAGATCGTCTTTTCTACTGAACGCGACGGTAATCGCGAAATTTACGTCATGGACGCCGACGGCACCAATCAGGTGCGCCTGACCAATAATTCCGCGTTCGACAGCGAGCCGAATTGGTCGCCGGACGGCACTAAGATCGTGTTCAGGTCTGACCGCGACGGTAACCGTGAGGTGTACGTCATGAACGCGGACGGTACGAACCAAACCAGGTTGACGAACGACGCTGGCCGCGACATGCAACCTATGTATTCGCCCGACGGCACAAAAATCGTGTTTACGAGCGACCGCAACCAAGGCGCCGCGCAGTACCGGCTATGGGTCATGAACGCCGACGGCACCGGCCAGGCATTGTTGTCGCCAAGCTTGGTGTTCGGCGCGCAGGCGTCGTGGTCGCCCGATGGAACTAAAATAGCCTATAACGGCAACCAAGGCTCAGGTAACGAAATCTTTACCATAAATGCCGATGGCACGAACATAACGCAGCTGACCGCGAACGGTAGCGGCTCGGCACCAGACTGGTCGCCCGACGGCACGCAGCTCGTGTTCTCGTCTTCCGCGGGTGGCGACAACGACATATTCAAGATCAACGCCAACGGCACCGGCCAAGTGCAACTCACGAACAACGCCGTCATTGCCGACAACCACCCCAACTGGTCGCCCGACGGCACCAAGATATTATTCGACAGCAACCCCGCGGGCGGTCTGAACTATGATCCGTACGTCATGAATGTCGACGGGACGGGCTTGCAGGCGCTTACTACCAACGTTGCGTTCGATGAGTATCCGCGGTACTTCGCGCTGCAACCAGCCCCTTCGCCGTCACC
>JALRBE010000071.1 GCA_023262335.1 Candidatus Saccharimonadia bacterium
CAAAAGAATGCGGTATTCGCGGCCGTTGGTTTCTACGTAGTACGCGCCATCGTGTTGTACGAGCGTGCCGATGATCTGCTTGCGCTCGATCGGACCAATCTGCTTGTAGATGAAGCTGCCGTCGTCGGCGATGGTCAGCTTCAATATGTCGCCTTCGACCAACTTCGATTTGCTGGCGTAGTTAGCAGGTACCGGGTAGTTTTTGCCGTCGGGACCGATCATGGTCTGGCCGTCGAACACGCCCTCGATTACCTTGCCAGTAACGTCTTCTTGGCTTGATTTAGGGGTGACGACATGGCCGTCTTCGCCGATAATGCTAATAAGCAGCTCTTTTGCTGCTGCCAAATTGGTTTCTGCCTCTTGTATGAGTGATGTCAGTCGTTTTACTTGTTTTTCTGGTAAATCAGACATGTCTCGCATTCCTTGTCTGTTTTGGTGATAATACCCTTATATATAGCAGTCCGGGCCGTTCATGTCAATCATCGGCACCCATTATCCACATGAATAACTTCGGTGGCAGCAAAAGCGTTGTAGAAACAACGGGACAATGTGAAATATTTCGCAATTCACGGCTCATATTTTTGCTTTGCAGGCAAAACGACGTTCCCGCAAAAGGGTTATTAGGTGGACCGGTTTACGGCGCGATGTCGAGCACCGTGCCGGGGCAATTGCTCGTGTCGCCCACATGAATCACCTCCACGCTGCTTTTCGTCAAGCTTGCATAATGAATTTTCAGGCCTGCCGACGTCCCCGCGCCTGCTCCCGGGTCATTGATCGGCAAACATGCGGTCACGCCGTACGAGTTGCCGCGCGCCAGCCACTGCACTACCTCTACTCCGTTGCATGGTCGCGACCATCCCGCCGACAGTTCTGTGCATACGTCAATCGGATCAGTAGGGCTCAGATGCATGCTGCGTATGTTCGCTATGCCCTTCACGCCACCTTGCTCGAACGACGTCTTGAAGTTAGCGTTCGAATTGCCATACGGGTATAGGTTCGCTTTGGCGTTATAAATCTTGGCAGCCTTTTCGAGGTCGCGAGCTTCCTTGGCGTACATGGAATCGTATGCGCTGTTTTGGATGCCGTTATAGGCCACGATAACGATTGCCGCGAGTATGCCGATGACCACTATGACAACGAGCAGTTCGACGATAGTGAAGCCGTGGTGGGAGCTTACACTGCCATTATTGGACTTCGCGTACCACGACATCGGCAATGTCCACATAGGTATCGCGCGAGCTCACCCAGCTTGGAGGCGTCGTGCCGCCACCACGGTGAATATCCCACATGATCGCTTGAATGCGAATGTTTTCTTTGCTGCGCCAGTCGAAGTTCGTCGCGCTGTAGCCGAGGGCGCCGTCGATCCAAACCTTGAATACGCCGTCTTGCTTGCCGACCGTGTTCATCTTGACCTCAAGCTTGACCGTTTGCCATGTGTCGCGCAGCATGCTGCCCACGCTGGTGTGCCAACCGTAGCCGCTAAAGCCGTCTTTAGGGTAGCGGGAATACAGGTATGTCACGACGTCGTTGTCCCTCCCCTGCGGGATAGGACCGAGCTTGCCTTGGAATGGTCGGGAACCGTCGTCGCCGCGGCCATGCCACATCAGGCGTGCCGACCAACCGATATTACGGTCGCCGTTGCCGGACGTCGGCTTGTAAATGCCTACGCCCGTATCGACGCCCACGAGGCCTGGGCCCATTTTGCCGCCCCAGCGCCAGTCAAAATTCTTGTCGAAGCGAATGGAGTACTGGATGGTAGCGTGGGTCGCTTCGCGTGCCAATTTAGGCGATACGATGAACGGTCCGAGCTGTCCTGCGGGAATGCGGTGCCTCAAGGCTTTGCCCTTGCCGTCCGGACCGTCGTTCACGATGCTGCCCATGGCGTACGTGTCGGTGTTTGTCGGTGCCACGGTCGGCGCGAACACGGCGTCGCCCGTTACCTTCGTGAGCTGTCCTGCCGGAGCTGCGTCAAACTTGTCTTGCCAAAGAATCGGTCCGGTCGCCGGTGGTGTCGGTGTCGGTGATGGCGACGGAGACGTCGAAGGGGATGGTGATGGCGATGACACTGGTCCGCCGAACTGCAAATACGCGCCGCCAGCTGTATCCGGGTCGGTAACCGTCTTGGCTGTTCCTGTCCTGCTGCCCGATTCAGCCTCGACGAACGCCGCGTACGATGCCGCCTGCGAAAGGTACTGCAGTCCAATGATGACGGCAGCGATCACGGCGACCGCGACTGCCGCGTATGCCAGTTTTAACTTTGGCGAAAGGGATGTGATTGTCGTGACGATACTCATGGCTTACTCCTGCCCCACTATGATTGTTCCTTTAAGAATGACCGGGTTCGTCTCGTCGTAGTACTTGTACGTGCCAGCCTTGTCGAACGAGCGCGAGAACGTGCCGGCGACCTCGATTTTCTCGGAGTCATTCGTGTAGCTTTCGCCCGTGTCATCGCCATCGAACATGAACCGTAGCTGGTGCGCGCTTTCGTCGTTGTTCGTCCAGGCTACGTAGTCACCCGGCGCGATCTTAATCGTCGAAGGCGAGAACTCCGAGGACGTGATCGTTACCTGCACCTTCGGTTTTGGCAGCTCTGCCGATAGTTGTTCCCGCTCCTTGTACTTGGCGTTCGCCTGCAGTATAAGGAACGTTGCTGGCACGGCTGCTATGGCGAGCAGCGCCGCCGTAACGATGATGGCAACGGACTTCGCTTTGCTCTTTTTTGGCGGTTCGGGCTGGACGGTTTGGTCCTCTTGCCCT
>JALRBE010000072.1 GCA_023262335.1 Candidatus Saccharimonadia bacterium
CTCAGGTTCTTACCCTCACCAAATGCCACTTGCACTGCGTTGTAACCGTCTGATTCGACGGTCTTGACCTGAGTCACAGTCACAGGGCCAGCTTGAATGAGCGTCACAGGAACTGCGCGACCATCGCTGCTGATGATTTGGGTCATACCAATCTTGGTACCGAGAAGTGCTTTCATGCCCTTTTCTCCCATTTAAAACCCCCGGTGGCGAGTAGTATCTAGTGAGGTTTTACCCTTTTCGACTTGCTCATTCACGCGGAAGCGAGTTTGTATTACGTAATAAGTTACCAATCAAATATAGCACAAAAATAGGGGTGAGTCAAGAGTTTTTTCTCTGTTAAACAAAATAGTCATAGCTATTGTATTTTAATTATGTTTATGTTATAATTTTAATAGTGGCACTCCTGTGCTCGCACCGAAAACCGACTGAAAGGCCAATATGAGTTCGCACCTGCGGCAATTGCCCGCTGAAGTGTCCGTCTCGATCGAGGAGTCACCAGAAAGCGTCGTCGCTGATTTCAGCAAGATGATGCTCTCTTCGCTCACGGGAATCCTCTTCATCGCACGCGAAGACTTCGGTATCGAGACCATCGACCCGTTGAGCTTCATCTGTGACGTCCTACCCTCGTACGTAGGCCCCAAGCGGGTCAAGCGGGTCGTCGTAACGGGCAACACGCTGGTCATCGAAACCAACGACGACGTGGACGAGCTCGCTCTCTCCGGATGCGTGCAGGAATTCCTGCACCATCGGTTTGGCCTGCGCGTCGAAGAGAAGCCCACCGGTCCGCAGCCGCGAGAGCTTCAACCGACAGCCAGGTCGTCCGCGTTCCCCAACCACCACGGCGGTCTTCGCCCCTAGCGGCGTTCACCATAACCCCCATGCAGCCCCGAGCTCGTGGGGGTTGCTTTTTTATGATATTTGTTATATTATACATCAAGTGACACGATCGTGTTCGCACCTCGACCGAAAGGCCTGAACTATGACCTTCAACCAGCTTCCACCCGAGGCAACGTTCTCCGTTCAGGAGACATCACCGCCAGTCATCATCATCGACTTTTCGGGGATGACACGCCAGTCGACGACTCGGATCAGCGAGATCATGTCCGTTGAGTTCGGCCTCCAGCCGCAGCAAGACGTTCTGTATCTCATCGCGGCCCGACTCGTCGACTACATCGGTACAGGACTCCTCCTCGAACCGTTCGTGAACGACGACTCGATCCGGTTGAAGCCGAGGGATGCTGCCAACGCAGACAAGATCATGCGCTACGCGAAGGACCTGTTGGGCGACCGACTCGGCCTGCGCGTCCTGGATGAACCCTCCGGAGAGCAGCCCCGCCACGCCGGAGTCCCCGTCGCGCCGTTTCAGACGAGCTACCATCCGGATGACGGCTTTCCGATACCGCAGTACGATCCAAACGATCGCTGACCCGGCTCTCGTGCCAGTCGCAACCCCGTAACAAGGGTTGCATTTTTTATGACTATGTATTATAATAATACTATCCATTCGACGAAAAGGGTTGAAATGTTCTTTGCATCATTGTTCCGTAAGCAGCGCACCGCGCGCATGATTCGCAACCGCCCCGGCATGCCGATCGATGGCGACGGCTGGGAAAACATCACCGTTGCCATGCTTCATGTGTCGCCGCCCATCGAGCTGACACCCGAACGGCTCATGGCCGTCGCGAACATCGTCGACAGCTGCGAGCTCGTCGCGAGCAACTGGCGTCGCACGATCGTCGAGATCACCATGCCCAAGCAGTGGTACTCGGTGCCAATCCCGCGTGGAATCCTTGCTGGCCTGCCGGTTCTCAAAAAGAACCTCGAAGAGGGCGAGCACGGCACGGCCATCGACGCGCCGCCGCAGCGCGACATCGAGTTCATGTTCGCCGCCCGCGTAAGCGAGCCCGCGAAGTACCTGTGACCGCCAAGCAACCTTCCATAGGTTGCTTTTTATTATTACTTATGTTATAATTAATATGATACGGACGCTTTGTTCACACCGTGTTAGCACATACCCCGCCCGAAAGGACACCGAATGACCGCCCCGACCATGCCCGACCTGCGCGACTGCATGCTGTTGATCACCGCGGAAGCAACCCCGACCAAGCTGGTCATCATCTTCCGCGGGCTCACCACCACCACGTGCGAGCGGATCCACGCCCGCCTGTGGGGTACGTCGCCGGATAAGCCAGTGCGGCTGCCCGAAACGATCGTGAACCTGTCGTACTTGTTCAACCGTCAAGCCGCCAGCACTCTCGAAGGCCTCATTTGGATCGCAGAGCTCGATGGATATGGAAATCACGTCACATTACGGGTCGTCGACGGCGCCGACCCCTACGCGGCTCAAAGCGCTGTCCGGGCCTTCCTGGAGGAACTCGGCATCTCCGTCGAGTAAATCGACCCCACGCGACCCCGAGTGCGTTGGGGTCGTTTTTATTGTGTTATTTATAATAATATTGTATAATTATTATCGTTAGTGTACCCGCTTGATACTCATGCATAAGGAGTCGCTATGCACCCGAACGCTACTTTCACCGATACGATCACCGTCGAGTGGCTAAGCCTTAGTAATGACCTTGTCCGTCACTGGATGTGCTTGGTCACGCT
>JALRBE010000073.1 GCA_023262335.1 Candidatus Saccharimonadia bacterium
TTGAGTGCCAGTTCACTATACTTATTACAGATGACAAAACGTGACTACTACGAAGTGCTTGGCGTGAGCAAAAGCGCGTCGGCAGACGAAATAAAGAAGGCCTTCCGCAAGGCGGCGGTGCAGCACCACCCAGACAAAGAGGGCGGTGACGAAACCAAGTTCAAAGAGATCAACGAAGCCTACGAAGTCTTGAAGGACCAGCAAAAACGCCAGCGGTACGACCAGTTCGGCCACGCGGGCGTGGGCGGCGCTTCTGGCGGGGGTACCGGTGGCAATCCGTTCGAAGGCTTCGGTGGTTTTGGCGGCCAAAACGTTCATTTCGACTTTGGCGACGGTGGCCTTGGCGACATATTCGGCCAATTCTTCGGGGGCGGTCAGCAGCGCTCCCAGGGCGCACGCCGTGGACGCGACGTCGAAACGAACGTGACGCTGACGTTCGAAGAAGCGGTGTTCGGAGTGGAGCGCGACGTGACTTTGGACATGGACGACGAATGTAGTCATTGTCATGGCACGACTGTCGAGCCAGGACACGACATGAAAACGTGCCCTACTTGTAACGGGAGTGGCCAGCAGACCCGCGTGATGAACACGATTTTCGGCCAGATCCAGCAGCAAGCGACATGCGAAACTTGCAAAGGCGTCGGTAAAGTTCCCGAAAAGACCTGTAGCGTTTGCCACGGCAAAGGTACCGAGCGCCGCAAGCAGGAGCTGACGGTCAAAATACCCGCTGGCATTGATGACGGCGCGACCATACGACTCCGCGAGCGTGGCGAAGCGATCGGCGGCGGCGAGCGTGGCGATTTGTACGTGCATGTCCGCGTCAAGGCGCACAAGCATTTCACCCGCGAAGGCGAGATCATTCTTTCGGAGCAACATGTCAGCATGATCGATGCCGCGCTTGGCACGGAAATCGACGTCGAGACCGTTGACGGCAGTATTCGCATGAAAGTGCCGGCGGGCACGCAAAGCGGTACCGACTTCAAGTTGTCGCACCACGGCGTGCCGCATTTGCGCAGCGAAAGTCGTGGCCCGCATATCGTGACCGTGGTCGTCGATACGCCGACCAAGCTGTCGAAGCAGCAAAAGGAGCTGCTCCAGCAATTCAATGGCAAAAAGCGTAGCCTCTTTTAGGTTGACAAATTACAATTTAATACTATAGTAAATTTTGACCGCATCGAATCGCCGAAGGAGGTGGTCACTATGTTCGCGGCGCTCATCCCGTTCATCGCGGCCGGCGTGTTCGTGCTGGGAATCTTGGTCGTCTATTTCGGCCAGACCCCGGCAGAGATCATGGCGGGCGTGGCATTGGCTCTCATCGCGGCCGGCGCCATCTACTGGTTCATCCACGAGACGTTCATCCGTGGCGAGCCGAAAAGCCGGAAGCGGCAAGAGAACAGTGTCGGTCGCGGCACTAAGCAGCACGTGGTCGACCAAGAGACGTTCCCGCCCAGGCACGTGGTCGACCTTGATGGTCACCACGGCCATCCGTGAGCGGTATCCGCTGGCAAGTTGCCAGCGGATTTTTATTGCCCGAAGCCGCTTACGTATATGACTTAACAATATACTTGAAATAAAAACTAAAATGGTGTATAATAACTGATGAAATGTGGGATACTTATCGATTGTCCACGTGGGGCAATTTTTCTCTGCGTAAAATTGCCTTGTCACTGCTTGCCGTATTCATGTCGGCTTTGCTCATGGCAACCCTGCACAGTGCCGCCGCATCTGCCGAATCAGCGGTTTGGGAGGGCGACGACATCAAGGTGGGCGAGCAAGTCTTCAAGCGCGAAGGCGGCACGTTCCCTGGTATTGGCAGCGAGTACGACACGTACGTCTACCGCGAGAATCCTCAGGCGACGACCGTCCGTGTCATCGCCGTGCCTCGAGCGGCCGCTGCCGACAAAAGCAAGGAAATCGCCGCGAACATCCGTGATTATCAATCCGAAGGCGGCAATCTTTACACCAGTCCCGGCCCACCGTCCGATGTCACCATAGCCGCTACCCAAGGCAGCGGCAGCGAAACACGGACCTCTTGCCACATACAAGGGGTCGGTTGGATCATTTGTCATCCTTCCCGTTGGATTGCCAGCGGCATGGACCTTATTTACGGCTGGATCAGCGACTTCCTGACGGTCAGGCCGCTTGCCGACGACACCACGAACGGTTTGTACCAGGCGTGGGACGTCGTGCGCGGTATCGCGAACGCCTGCTTCATCCTGGCATTCCTGGTCATCATCTACTCGCAAATCACGTCGTATGGCATCAGCAATTACGAAATAAAAAAGATGATTCCACGGCTGGTCATCGCCGCCGTGCTCGTGAACGTGTCGTATTACATTTGCGCCTACGCCGTCGACTTCTCGAACATTCTTGGCAACGCGGTGCAGAACGCGTTCATCGAAGTCAGGGAATCGCTGAGAACCGCGTCCACGACCGGTGAAGGCTTCGACGCCTTCACCTTCAAGAACGTGACGGAATTCATTCTGAGCGGCGGCACGCTCGCGGCTGCCGGTTTCGCCGGGTGGGCTGCCTTTACGGGCGCCACGGTCGGC
>JALRBE010000074.1 GCA_023262335.1 Candidatus Saccharimonadia bacterium
AACACGTAATGCAGCGTGCGGTACGCGTTTTCCTTGTCGGCATCATCGTCGCTTTTCCAGAACCGTCGGCGGCTGCGACGCACGTACCAGTTGCTGGCGTCCTCGATGAACGGCAAGATCGGCTTGGTCGCGTTCGGCAAGTCGTACCCGTCCATATGCATTTCGACTTCCGCAGCCAGCTGGTGAACGCGACTCACGATCCATTGGTCGAGCGGGTTCGTCAGGCTGTCGGATGGATCCTGCAGGTCGCCGTCAAACTCCCAACCGTCGACTTCGGCGTACATGGTAAAGAAGTCGTACATGTTCCAAATCATGCCGAGTTTGCGCGCGACGTCGCCGACG
Organism: Candidatus Saccharimonadia bacterium; assembly: GCA_023262335.1. Lineage (GTDB taxonomy): Bacteria > Patescibacteriota > Saccharimonadia > Saccharimonadales > Saccharimonadaceae > UBA2112. The sequence continues at coordinate 343 of JALRBE010000074.1, forward strand.
TCTTTGTCGGAAAGGCTGAAGTCTTCGCCGTTCAGTATCGGACTCGACAGCAGCAAGAACCTTAGCGAATCGGCGCTGAATTTGTCCATCAGCTCGTTCGGGTCGGTATAATTGCCGAGACTCTTGCTCATCTTGCGACCGTCGTTGCCCGCGAGCGTCCCTGTAACGACGACGTTCTTGAACGGCGCCTTGCCGAATAGCCCGACGTTCACGACATGCAAATAGTAGAACCAGGCACGTACCTGCGCGACGTATTCCGAAATGAAGTCGCCTGGGAAGTTCTTTTCGAACTTCTCTTTGTTTTCGAACGGATAATGGAACTGCGCGAACGGCATGCTGCCGCTTTCGAACCAGCCGTCGAGTACCTTTTCGACGCGTTTGTAGTGCACGCCGTCCTTGTCGAACTCCACGGCGTCAATCCACGGGCGATGATAGTCCTCAAGCTCCACGCCGGAAAGTTCTTTGAGTTCGGCATACGAACCGACGACGATCTGCCTCCTTTCGCCGTTGTCGTCGTAGCCTTCCCATACCGGCATGGCGGTCGCCCAAAACCTGTCGCGGCTCAAGTTCCAATCCGGAGCTTGCTCGATGTTTTTCTCGAACCGGCCATGCTTGATGTGTTCCGGGAACCAATTGATCGACTCGTCGTTCAGCTCGAACATCTCCTGCTTTTGGCCTTCGATGTCGTAGAACCACGAAGGGATAGCACGATACATGATACGCTGCTTGCTGCGTGGGTTGAACGGGTATTCATGCTGGATGTAGTCGACTTTCCAGACGATGCCCGCCTTGTGCAGTGCTTTGGCAATATCTTTGTTACTACTCCATACTTCGAGCGGTTCGGACGCGTCTTTCCATGGCATGAATTCGTACAGTTTCTTGGCGAGCGGCTCATAGTAGATGCCGTTGTCGTCGAGCGTATGGAACATGTCGATGTCATTCGCTTTCGCAAGCGCGAAGTCGTCCTCGCCATACGACGGCGCGGTATGCACGACGCCCGTACCGCTTTCGGCCGTCACGTAGTCGGCCGCCCATACTCGGTAGTTATTACCGGCCATGGCAACCGTCACATCCTTACCCTGTTGCGAACGATTCACAGGCGTTAACGCCATGCTCTCCGGTACTGGAATGAGCGGTTCGTATTCCTGACCCACCAGTTCGCTCCCCTTCAGTTCGCGCACGATTTCATAGTCGAGCTGCTGGCGCTTGTCGTCGGTCAGCACTTTTGGCAAGAGCGCTTTCGCCAGAATGAATTGTTCGTCGCCAACCTTTACTTCCGCGTATTCAAGTTCGGAGTTCACCGCGAGCGCGGTATTCGCGGGCAGCGTCCACGGCGTGGTCGTCCAAGCCAGAAGCGTGCTGCCATTCTTGAGTTTGAACTTCGCGTACACGCTTGGGTCGGTCACGGTCTGGTAGGCGTCGTTATCCATGGTGACTTCGTTCTTGCTCACGGGCGTCGCGAATTTGGTGTCGTACATGAGCACCTTTTCGCCCTCGTAAATCTTGCCCTTTTCGTGCAGTGTTTTGAACGCCCACCACACGCTTTCCATGTACTCTTTGTCCATGGTTTTGTAAGCGCCGCCAAAATCGACCCAACGGCCGATGCGGTCGATGACGTTTTCCCAGGTGGCACTGTTCGCTACCATGGAATCGCGCGCCGTCGTAATGTATTTTTCAAGCGTAATTTTAGTGCCGATATCACGACGATCAGTAATACCGAGTTGCTTCTCGACGAAGTTTTCGGCAGGCAACCCATGACTGTCCCATCCCCATACGCGCTCGACGCGCTTGCCCTTCATGGTCCAATAGCGCGGCACGGCGTCTTTGATGATACTGCTAAGCAGCGTTCCGTGATGTGGCACGCCAGTAATGAACGGAGGGCCGTCGTAAAAGACATAGCTGTTATCGGCAGAACGTTGCTCGACCGACTTTTCGAACGTTTTGTTATCTTTCCAGTACTGCACGAGGGCCTTTTCGTATTCGAGTGCTCGTCGTCGGGTGTTCGCTGTGAATTTCATTGTGCTTCCTTTCCAAATAAAAAAGCCATTTATTTTGAGTGTCAGATCCCGGATGCCGGGAGGTACCATCTGACTTCCAAAAGAAATGGTTCTTTTAGCGCTTCGTTATGCGGTCTGACGTGCCGCGTACGTCGGGGTCTAT
>JALRBE010000075.1 GCA_023262335.1 Candidatus Saccharimonadia bacterium
GATTGACGACACCGCGGCGAAGACGCTTGCTGCTAGTACCACGGTTGGTACCAAGCAGGAAGGTTCGCTGAAGGACCAGGCCGCATTCGTTGGTGCTGATATCGCAAAAAAAGCAAAGAAAGCAAAGATCGCAAAAGCGGTTTTCGACCGTAACGGCCGCCAGTACGCTGGCCGCCTGAGCGCGCTCGCAGACGCTGCACGTAAAGAAGGATTGGAGATTTAGTTATGGCAGAGCAAGCTGCACAGGCTACCCCACGCACCGGCGCCCCACAACGTGGCGGCCAGCGTGGTGGCCGACGGGATGACCGCCGGGCACAGGTTCCACAGGAACCGAAAGAATTCGAAGAAGTCGTCATCAATATCGACCGTGTCGCACGAGTCGTGAAGGGTGGCCGCCGCTTCCGCTTCAAGGCGCTTGTCGTCGTTGGTAACAAAAAGGGCAAGGTTGGCGTTGGTGTCAGTAAAGGCCAAGACGTTCAGACCGCCGTCGCGAAGGCGACCGATGTTGCTAAGAAGCACCTCATTACCGTTCCTATCGCGAACGAAACGATCCCGCACGACGTTGAAGTTAAGGTTTCTGGTGCGCACGTGCTGATCAAGCCTGCCGCTCCTGGTACCGGTATCATCGCCGGCGGCGTCGTCCGTCAGGTTATCGGTGTCACGGGTATCCGTAACATGCTGAGCAAGAGCCTCGGTTCGACGAACAAGGTCAACATCGCTTACGCGACTATCGAAGCGCTTCAGAGCCTGGTTCCACGCGACCAATGGCTTAACGCGAAACCTTCGAAGGCCGATAAGAAAGCTGACAAGGAGACTAAGTAATGAAGTACAACGAACTCCAAGTTTCCGCTAACAAGAACAAAAAACGCGTCGGACGCGGCATTGCCGCTGGTGGCGGTAAGACCGCAGGACGCGGTACGAAAGGCCAAGGCTCACGTACCGGCAAGAAGCTCGGCGCGACGTTCCAGGGCGGCCAGCGTTCGCTCGTGACTGCGGTTCCAAAGCACCGTGGCTTCAAGAGCCTTCGCACTCCCGCGCAAGTTGTTTACCTTGATCACCTGAACGATTTTGCCGGCAAGACCGCCGACAACATGACGCTGTTCGAAGGCGGCTATATCGCGACGCCATTCCACACTGTCAAGGTGATTGCTCGTGGTGAACTGACCGCAAAGGTCACACTGAAGGTACAAGGCGCAAGCAAGTCCGTACAAGAAGCCGTTACGAAAGCCGGCGGTACGTTCGAAAAGGTTGCGACACCTTTGAAGAAGTCTACGAAAGAAGCCGAAAAAGCAGACAAGTAGCTTTAAGAATAAAAAAATCGCCCCGGCACTCACGCCGGGGCGATTTTGTGTCGGAGCTTATGGTTGCTCGGGCTCGATTGTTCGTACGTGGAAGATTGCGCTGCTCTCGGCTTCATTCCGATGGAATGTACGACACTTGTCGAATGAGAGTGCAGCAACACCTGCATCCTCGGAATCATGAGCGAGGTCCACGACTGCTTCATAGTAAAGCGGCTGACCTTCGTAGCACTTCTGGGCGATGTAAGCCCCAAGCGTACTGCTGGTAAAACGTGCCCTGAAAACTTGGTTGGCGTCAGAGAACTGCACCTCCTGTATACGTCCCTTCCTGACGCGACTTTCGCCATCAAAAACGTATAGAACACGCCCTGGTGCACTGCGACTTCCATGTTTGAGGCTGGTTCCGAGAGCGACGATGGTTCGCTTAGGTTGTGCGAGCCACTGGTAATCGAGTAGGTAAGAGCTTTCCGCGTCGTCTGACATTATGGTCACCTTTCTAACGGACTAATATATTTATAACATATTTACTCACTAATACAATAGCTTGTGTAGTGTAAGTTATTAATACATCGGCCAGAGTTTAACTCTTTGCAAAGAGTATAGTATACTAGACAGGACTAAAGTGAGGCTGACTAACAGGAAATACCTATGAACTGGAAAACCATTTTTAAATCGCTTAAAAACCGCGATATGCAAAAGCGCTTCGGCATCGTGCTGGGGCTTGTCGTCGCGTATCGATTCTTGGCACACGTGCCGGTGCCGCTTGCAGAGCCAACGAAGCTTAAGGAAGTCATTGACAGCGTCGTCAGCTCGACCGACTTCGGCGGATTCTTAAACCTGCTTTCGGGTGGCGCGCTGGCAAGCTTCTCGATCGTGCTCGTAGGCCTTAGTCCGTTCATTACGGCAAGTATCATCACACAGCTGCTTACCAAGGCGATCCCTAAGCTGGAAGAGCTGCATAAAGACGGCGAATCCGGCCGACGCAAAATCAACCAATGGACCCGTCTGTTGTCGGTGCCTCTGGCGATCATCCAGTCAATCGCGTTCATCTACATTCTTCGCCAAACCGTCCTTGCGGGTAATACGTCCGTCATCGATAACGCTACTCCTATTGAATGGGTCGTGGCGGTGAGCGCCATGACAGCCGGCGCGCTGCTGCTCATG
>JALRBE010000076.1 GCA_023262335.1 Candidatus Saccharimonadia bacterium
TGTTTTTATTATACACGGTTCACATACATTGACGCAAAGTCTAATAAATTATATAATACTAAAGTCCAAGTCCGACCGAACACCGGAGACAACCATGAGCCAAGATGTCAAAAAGACACCCACCGAGTGGATGCGAACGGAGCCCTTCAAAGGCTACGAAATCCTCGACGCCGACGGCTGGCGCGGCAAGGATGCACCGGCATGGGACGAACCGATCACGGAGCGGGAATTCCTGATCCGCTACGGCATGAGCACCACCAGGGTGACGCCCGAAGCAAAAGAGCGTGTCATGAACGCTCTGGCGGACTGACCGCACGGCATGCGCCCCACGCGCATGCCTTTTCAATTAGCAAAAGTTCAAGCGGTCTGATCGGGCCGGCGCAGGCGTCGTCGTTCGTCCTGGTCCAGCCCTCCCCACACGCCGTCTTTCTCGTCGTTGTCGAGCGCATGGCGCAAGCAGTACGCCACCACGGGGCACGGCGTGATGTTCTTTTTGATGGCGCCGTTGCATACTTCTTTGGCACGCTTTTTGGCTCCCTCGCTAACAGGAGTGAAATCGTCGATGCTCACACCCTCCGGCAACAAGTCCGGCCGGCACGACGCGTTGTCGCGCCAATCGTTGTCGCCAAGCGGCGCGAACTGTTCCGGCTCCGGTTTCGCTACGGGTTCGGCGACGCCAGCCGACAAGCTGAGCGCGCGCCCGACTCGCTGGCGCCGTGCCGTGTCGGCCTTGCCGCTCAAAAACTCGCCGTATCCTGCCAAATCGTTGATCTCACTCATAATGCCCCTATTCTAGCACGCCAAACAAAAAAGCCTGCAAGGGGTAATCCTTGCAGGCGCCAGCGGTCAGGAAAGGCGGAAGATCTTCCGCACCCCTTCGACCGTCTGCGTGTTCGACTCGAGCGCACGGTACAGAAGTGGCAGATTGACGCTGGATGCCAGCGAGCCGGCCAGCAGCTCCTTGGCGGTGTGCAGCGTCGGACCGAACTGACGCTTGATCACGTCCAGCCGCTCCTCCATGGAGCCCTTCTGCAGGCGCTTGTCGTTGATCAGCACCGGAATCTGAGCGCTCGCGGAGAACGCCAACGTCCGCAGTCCGGACTTGAGCTCATCCTGCACGTCGGCGAACTTGTCCTTGTCGACGGCGAGACTGAACAGCCGCATGCGGATGTCGCTCATCTGCCGTACCAGCGGATCGATCAGATTCTCGCGGTACTCCCTGGCCTCGCGGCCCAGCACCGGATCCATGTTCGCGTTGACTTCCGCCAATCGCATCTGGTAGTACTTCTGTTCCAGGCTGCTGCACCGCTCGGCGAGCTCGTACAACTCATGCAACAGGAGCTTCATGTCGTCGCTCCAATCGGCCCAGTTCTCTTCGCTGAACACGTCGTCTTTGCTCATGATGCCCTTCTTTGTACGGACCTCCGGCTGGAGATCATGACCATACTATAGACTATCTTTTACAAACCATCAATTATTATTCTTTGTCATCGCTTCGCGGCACGAACGACGATAGGCGCAAGCACCGTCAGCGCCAACCAAATCGTCACGGAATGCCCGACGGTCCAAAGCCGCACCCTGCCACACCCAGGCAAAAGCGTCTCGCGCACGGGCACCAACGGGTCATGCAGCGGATGAATGGACACGAACCGCTTGCGGCGCCCGGCAGGAATAAGCGCGATCGATTCATTCAATCGCTCCATGGACGTCCGGAAGGCAGGAGAGCGTTCGAAGTAGCGCTCCGAAACCGTCTCCGGATGGCTATTCTTACCGCAGAGCGTCATGACCTTATGGATGTCATCCGGCCGCCGCGCGTACATATGCACCGCCATGCTACCCCCGGCGCTCTCGCCCAAAATCACGACGCGCTTGCCAGCGGCCCCGTCGATCGCCTTGTCTATGCGCACCAGCTTGCGCTCGAACAGTTCCGTCCCTTCCCAACGCATAGGCACGAGTTCCACGCTCACGCCCTTGAACCGCCAGTGGCGCAGCGCTCTCAGTCGTAGCGGATCGTACTGGCTGCCAAAACCGGAAAGGTAAATGATATGCAAAGGTTTTTTCATTAGCTGCCGAACGTGAACGTATTCAATTGTACGCCAGCCGGCACGCGCAGCTCAACCGTCGCGTCGGCCGTGAACGAGTCAAACCGCACTATCTTGTACAGCTGCGCCATCGTCACGGCGACAGCCGAATCCTTTATGTCACTGCCGGCGTGCGGCGTCTGCGAAACCGGCTTGCCGTCGACCGTCACGCCGATACTGCCTCCCGTATCGGATCCGGTCACCAGGTACATGTCCTTGGCTGCCACGCGTATGCGAAGCACGCTGTTCGCTACCGCGGTCACGCCTTCGCCAGACACCCTCCACGTACCGCCGAGCGTCCACTGGTTCACTTTGTCGAGCTTCCCAGGCACGTACATGCGCTCACCGCTGAGCAGTCTG
>JALRBE010000077.1 GCA_023262335.1 Candidatus Saccharimonadia bacterium
CTGGACCACGGCGATGCCGAGGCCGACCGCCGAGAAACCGCGGATGACCGTCTTGACGGTCTGGTCCTGCGCGAATCGGCCGGCGTTGGTGAATGCCGCGATGGCAACGCTGCCGAGGAGGACCCATCCGATCAATGCGAGCATATGCTCTTCCTTCCGTAAGGACGTCTTCCGGATACTTTCCGGATTGACAATCAAAACGATAGCATGTTTTTAAGTAAAATGCAATGCGTTACCGCTTTTTGGCGGCTTTTTTGCGGTCGCCCAAATGGTCGACGGTGCGCTCGAGCAAGAACAAACTGACGTCGTCGCGCGTTTTGCCTTCGGCATGGAATGGCGTGCGGATGACGCGAATCAGCTGCAGTACGTACACCAAAATGAACATGATCGCGCCCGTGATCACCGTGCTCGACACGAACGGATCCATGTCGGTGAGCAAAAGCAGCGTGGCCGCAAGCACCACGATGGACCATGCCAAAATGTTCGCCGACGGCACGAACGTGATCCGCTGTATGTAGTTGACGCGGAACAAATGGCGTAACAGTATGGCTTGCTGCTGCTTGAGTTTGACGATGAAATTCGCCGGCACGCCAGCCTTTTCCATTTGGCTGTGCAGCTTGTTGAGGTTATGGAGCTCCATGCGGGTCACGCTTTTGCGACTGCTGCTCCGAAGGTCCACCAAATACCCACGGGCGATGGCATGCAGCTGCTCTTGGTATGCTGCCGCTTTGAATTTGGGGTAGTTCTCCTCGATCGAAAGCGCGTCTTCGCTCATGCTTTCAAGAGTAGAGGAGATTTCGGCGGGAATGCGCTCCGACTCCTTGTAATCGGCGATCGTAGCCGAAAGCAAGAAACCGATCACGAACACCACGCCCGAAATGACGCTGCCGTGCAGCGACCCGAGCGTTATAGGCTCGAGTTCGAAATGGTGGAGGAGGTATTTGAGGGCGACGACGAGTGCGGCGGCTATGAGGGAGATGAAAAATATGCGATAGGTTCTGAAAGTCATTATTTTATTATACCGAAAATGACTGAGGAAATGCCAAAAACACTATGTGCCATTGTAATACTGTGCGGTACACAGTATAGTGAGCATATGCCAAAAGAATCGGCCATCAGCAGCCAGTTGCTCGAGCTCCGTCGGGGTGTCATCGTGCTCGCGATTTTGTCGCAGCTCCGAACGCCGCGATACGGCTACGGGTTACTACAACGGCTGGAGCAGGCCGGCATCGCCGTTGACGCGGGCACGCTGTACCCGCTACTCAGACGGCTGGAAAAGCAGGAACTATTGGAAAGCGCCTGGGACACGGAAGAGGCACGGCCGCGCAAATATTACCGATTAAGCGACCAAGGGGCGGTATTGTACGCCGAACTCACCGAAGAATGGCGTGCTATGACGAACAACGTAGAACGAATGATAGAGGGGAATTCATGAAACTGATCGAACGGTACGTGCATGACGTCACAAGACGCCTGCCCGAAAAACAACGGGGCGACGTGGCCCGCGAGCTTACGGCGGAAATCGAAGACATGGTGGCCGACCGCGCGAACGGCAAAAAACCGACCGCGCGCCACGCGTACGACGTCTTGACCGAGATGGGCGACCCAAGCATGTTCGCTGACCAGTACCGCGACCACCCACGGTTTCTCATCGGTCCCGATTACTTCGAAGCGTATGTCGTTTTGCTCAAGACCATCTACCTTATCGTCCTGCCGATCCTCGTGTTCGTCCTTTGGATGACCGACGCGCTCGTGACTAACCAAAGCGCAGGGGAGCTGATCTTGAAGATCGCCGGGGTCGCGCTTGAAGCCAGCATTCAGATTTTCTTCTGGACAACGCTGTCGTTCGTCGTCGTGCAAAAACTCGCCGGCACCAAGGTCAAAGGAAACGAATGGACCCCTGACGACCTGCCGAACGCGCCGCCATCGCAGGAAATCGCCCGCAGCGAATCGTACTTCGCGATTGCCTGGTCGGTATTCGCGGTGCTCGCGACCCTTTACCAAGTGCCCTTCATCTACCAGTGGCTCGCGCCCGACGACGTGCCGCAGTT
>JALRBE010000078.1 GCA_023262335.1 Candidatus Saccharimonadia bacterium
GTTCTTTTTTGTTTCATTCGGTTGACGGGCATGGTATAGTACGGGGACGGCACATCGCCGTGCACCTACGATCAGGGGGAACGATGAAATTTTTCGCCGCGTTCATGGCACTGTGTTGTCTCATGCTTGGGCTGTCCGCCCCGGCGCAGGCCGACCGTTGCCGCACGCTCAGCGAGTGTAACGTCGACGTCGGTTCGGCAAACGTCGGTGCCAGCGGTGCCACGCAGTCGAACTACTCGTACACGGTGCCGCAGTACCTGGAATGGGTCATGCAGGATGCCGATGCGCAGTGGACCAAGTGGTTCCTGAGCGTCGGGTTGCGCGAGCCCATGCTCGGGTATCAGGTCGTTCAGGGGTCTGATACGTACAAGACCAACTGCAGCGGCGGCGATATAGTGACCGCCACGTACAACAACGCGTTCTACTGCCCGGTGGATGTCATTTACTCCGGCGGCGTCGCCTACAAGGGCGTCGTAGTGTTGCCCGCGGTCACGTTCCAAAAGATGTGGGGCGGCAACATCTTCAGCAACAACAGCGGGACGACCGGCGACTTCGGTGCCGGCGTGATCGCGGCGCACGAGTTCAGTCACCATGTGACCGACGAGATCGCCATCCAGCTGGGGCAATCGCACCCTGCCGGCAAGAACAACGAGCTGATCGCTGACTGCCTGGCCGGCACCTGGGCTGTGTCGCTGTACCAGCGGTCCAACCTGGAAGACGGCGACCTGAACGAGGCCGCGAACGCCCTGTTCGCCATCGGCGACAAGGGCTCGACCGTGTCGCACGGCACCGGCGCCGAACGCGTGGCCGCGCTCAAGACCGGCCTGAGCGGCAACCCGTTCAGTTGTTTCCGGGCCTACTGGCCGCAAATCGTCCGGTAATCCCTACCCGCGGCTCGCCCGCACCTCCCCGCGCATGCGAATGCGCGGGTTTTTCATAGGGTTGTATTTATTCTTTATAATGTGTTGTAATAATTGACAGACGAGGAGTAAAGGGCTGCTCGTTCGTACCGAAAGGGTCATCATGACCGATGCAAGCCATATCATGAGCAAGATCCGCCGAGACCAAGCCGCCGCCGCGCATAGCAAGCACCAGAGCGACGAAGCCCGGTTGAACAAGGAGCTCGGCGAGCTCCGGGTGCTCGCGGCACGCGCCCGTCGCGAACTCGAGCGGACCGGTTATCCGCATCAAGAGCGCGGCGTTCACTTTTTGCCCATAACCATCAACGGCACCGAGACGCCGTGCTGGTACCTGACGTCGTGGAACGAGAGGATCAGCCATTCGCACTGCGACTATATCACGTTCGACGGCAGGCTGATTTGTTATCGCAACGACCTGACGTCCAGTGCCAGAATATGGGGCACCAACGAGCGCCAAGAGCGGCTGTGGGACCCATGGGCGGACATCATGGAGCGGCATCAGAACAACCAAGACCCGTTTTACCGGATCGAGCAGATTCGTGATGGCCTTGAGGAACTGCTGCGAACGCTCGCCGACCTGTAAGCGCATTGCCGCACCGTAATGGTGCGGTTTTTATTGCAAAGTGATAATACTTAAAAGCGCTCATACACTTTAAAAACTCAAAAATAAAACTCTTTTGCTTTCAAAGACGGCTCCTCGGGTATAGGATAAATTCATGACTCCATCAAACAAGATAAAGACGACTGAATTGCGTATCCAGATATTACGAGAGAAAATTGTAGAACAAGCGTCAACCTTTGATATGATGAATAACAAAATGTTCGCCCTCGTAGGTCTTCTCCTGACTTTGGGAGGCTTACTGTCATATGATATTTTTAAAATTTCGAATCCAAACACCTCACTTGAAGTGATTATATTTGTAGCATCCTTAATATCTCTTGGTATATCAGCAGTACTGATTGGCATGGACTACCGCGCTAGACGATCATGGTCGGTGCCTATTGGTCCTGTTGAAGAGGAGAAGCTGGATAGTGCTGCTGACTACCAGACTGCATTAACCGTTATACATGACGACTACCGGATTTGCTACAGCAGGAGGGACAAGGCGCTAGAGAGTAAG
>JALRBE010000079.1 GCA_023262335.1 Candidatus Saccharimonadia bacterium
TGTCACGGTTCTTTTGCTGTTCGCGGGCTCGTTTGGGCTCGTGCTCTATTACGGCAACCACGCGCTTGCCAAGCAGCAAGCAGACGCCAAAGCCAGTACCGAAAAGATGGATAAAAAGATCGCCGAGCTCAAAGCCATAAAAGCCGCCGAAGAGAAAGCCCGTAAGGAGAAAGAAGAGGCCGAACGCAAGGCCGCCGAGCAAAAAGCCGCGTCGGACGCCGCGCTCTCGTCGCAGTTGCAAGGGCAAGTAGTCACGCCGGCCGGTTGTGCCATAAAGGGCGCGCATGGCAACCCGAACCTCGTCGACGTCGTCGTCAACAAAAAGCGCTGCTTCAACCCTATCGACTTCGTTCCGGCCGACCTTACCGGCTTCAACGGCTTCGTCGTCAGCGCCAAGCTGGTTCCCGACCTCACAGCCATGTTCGGCGCCGCCTCGGCCGCGGGCGTGCCGCTCAGCCTCACGAGCAGCTACCGATCGTATGCCAATCAAGTTGCTACCTACAACAACTGGGTGCGCGTGAACGGCAGTACGGCAGCGGCCGACACCGTCAGCGCACGCCCTGGCTACAGCGAGCACCAAACCGGCCTTGCCGTCGACTTTTCGGCCGGTGGATGCAGCCTGGAATGCTTTACGGGCTCGGCGCAGTACCAATGGATGCGTGCCAACGCAGCCACCTACGGCTTCATTGAACGGTATCCTGCCGGGTTTGAGTCCGTCACCGGCTACAGCCCCGAAAGCTGGCACTGGCGCTACGTCGGCCCCGCCACGGCCCAGCACATGAAGGCAAGCGGCGTCAAAACACTTGAGCAGCTGTGGAACTTGCCTGGCGGCGGCTATTGATATAACCGCGTATACATGCTGTAATCAGAGCATCCGCGCTATTTACGAGTGAGCACCAAGAGAGGACGACGATGCATCTGCTTCGCCAAAGCGACGGCTATCACTCCAGCCGGTACTTCAATCAGTTCGAAGGGCCGCCCCAAAGCCAGGCACGCCAGCTGGCAAGGTTCGTCATCAACTGGATGGAACACGAAAAGCGCCTTGGGCTTGAGATACGGTACGAGGCCCCGGCCGATCACTTCCGCGGAGAGTTCGTCGGCGAGTTCACCTGGCTCATGATCGCGAGCGGCCACGACCTCGAAGTCACGGCCGTCAAAGACGAACCTGTCGTGTTTCGCATAGCGCACGACAAAACCTAGTAAGCCGCATACCCCAACGAGCGTTGGGGTTTTCACTTGCTAAATGACAATTCCTGCCGGTACGAAGTAGCTGATTATCGTCACCATCACCAGCACGGCGAACCATATTTTGCGGTCGTACTGGTCCTTTTCGAGCAAACGTATGCCTACTACCGTAATCAAAGCTCCAAGCGGAAAAGCGGCGAGCGGTATGCCCTGCCAGCTGAGTGGCGTCGCGAACTTCAGCCATAACGTACTGAGCAGCACCACCACGACAAGCTTCAAAAAGTAAACGCCGTCGGCCTCCGAATCCCGTCTGCCCACCTTCAGTACGCGCGGGCGGTTTTTCGCGTACGTACGGTGCCGAGGTTTTTTTGTTTTTGTTTGCGCCATTTCATACATGATACCACATATGCTTACGGCACGAGCAAGCGGCTACGAGAACGACACGCCAGCAACGGTCACAGCCAACAGCTGCAGCACGACGGTCACGATGACGTACGTGAACGCGAACCCGACGCTCCGCGGCCACGACAGCTTGCCTTCGAACTTGCTCGCGAGCAGTGGCAGCAATAGCAGCGGTACGAACGCGAGCGGCGTATATAGTTGACCTATGGCGTACGACAATGCCACCGACAATAATGCCGACCCCACGACGATCGCCTGCTTCTTGCGCGCCAGCTTATGCAGCCCGAACGGGAACCCTGCTATCGCGACCACGAGAATCGGGATTACCACCCAAACGGTAAAGATCAGTACGAATTCCCCTGCGCCCATGCATGC
>JALRBE010000007.1:0-7776 GCA_023262335.1 Candidatus Saccharimonadia bacterium
AAACTCCTTAGTTGCTATTAACAATCCGAACCATTGTAACGAAAAAACGCCCAGACGTCAACCCCTGTTGCAAACGGGTGCACTGAGCCAATGAAAAACGACCCGCGGGCGGGTCAAGGATGTCGCCGGTATAGGCCGGCCCCCATGCGCCGTCGTAGATTTCACGGAGGTAGTCTTGTAGGTCCAGGACGTCCGTCATGCCGAGCCTTCCGTAGAATGACCCCGCTTTCGCTGTGTCGATGGGGCCAGGGAGATGGCGGTAACCGCCATACGGCCAATCGGGTACCTTCCGGCCTTCCTTCCGTGGTGGCCAACGGTCATCATGGGGTCCCCGGTGGTAGCGGTCGACCAGTTCGCGTATCGTCGCCGGTGACGCGTCGACGAACGGCGTCGCCCCGTAGGACCTGCCATGTTCGAACCACGCGCTTCTCGGTGGGTCACAGCTCAGCTTCAGGGTTTCGACCAGCCGCTGCTTGGGGTCGCTGATAGCCCTGACGTCTTCGACGATTGCCAGGACACTCGCCGAAACGCGGTCGATACTGCTGTTCGTCTCGTCGATTTCGGCGTGCAGTTCCGGTAGCGCGTCAGAGACGATTCTCGTTATCTCTTCGGCGCTGACGCATTTGTCTTCGACATGGCCGTCCTGGTTAGTGATGGTATACGTCGAGCCGATGTCCGGTCCCTCGCGAAAGCTCGGAGACAGATTGCCAACGAGCCAACGGTAATGCACGGAGCCGTCGGGGCACCCGTACACGGTGTCCCAGTGCGACGGTTCTGCCGTGTCTTGCTCTGTGGAATCGCACGCGACTCCGCAGCATACGGCAGTTGCCGCAATGACGCAAGCTATGAATTTTCTCAAAGAACCCAACACGCGTTTTCCTTCCGTTCGGTGTGCGAGTCGTGGGAACAGTATACAAGTGGCCCGCGGAATTATCAATATTATGAATTATTATTGACAGTTAAGCTATAAAGTATTTTTCTACTTACTGCATGCGGTACAGGCCACGCTCGGAAGACGGGATAAAAATAACCCGCCGGGTAGGGCGGGCGTGCGCTAAGCGCTGAACGAGCGGGACTTCTTGAGCCGCAGGAGCTTCTCTCTGGTCTGGTCAAGCTTGGCGATTTGTTCGGCAAACAGGTTTTCGATGAACGTTTCGTCGGTGTAGCGCTCGATTCCTTCGTTGATCAGCTTGGCGGTGAATTCGGCCACCGGTATGTCGAGCGCGAGACTCAGTGCCGCGAGGTCGTCATAGGTCGCGGGCGTCACTCTGACACTGAAGGCTTTCGAGCGAGTTTCGTCGCCGGTTTGTCTACGGGGCATTGTGCTCCTTCGGGTCGTTCGGACGCTTTTACTGTACCGGAAGACTAGATTTTTTCAAGCACCAGCAATTCGCGGGCGACGACTTGGTCGGGACGGTAATAGAGCAGTTCCGGTGTCCGCACGTTTTTGAATTCTACTTGCCTGTACCCAAGTTGTTCGAGTTTGCTAATAAGCGGCAGGTGGGTGACGTTCTCGCTTGCGTCGCGCCATGCGGGTACGGCAACGCACAGCGGCGTGCCCGGTTGGAGCTGCGCACCGATGTTCTTGAGGAATTCCGAAATGATCCAGTCGCAGTTCTTGCGAACCTCGGCGAGTTTTTCGGGGCGTGGCGGCGCGCTGAACGGTTGGCCGAGGTAGGTTTCGCAGGCGACGGCGTCGAGCGGCTGGCGCCAGTCGGTATTCATGGCGTCGCCTTCGTGCAGGTACCAGTCGATTTTGTCGTGGGTGTAGTCTTGTAGCCAGTTCAGGTTGTCGCGGCTGTAACGGACCATTTTTTCGGACAAGTCGGTGCCGTAGACGGAGTAACCAAGCAGCGCGGCTTCTTGCAAAAGCACGCCCGTGCCGCAAAACGGATCAAGGATTGTATACGGTTCGCTCCGCTGCGGCAAACCGGCGGCCGCGATATTGGTCATGATAAGCGCGAGTTTTGGCGGCAGCATGCCGACGAACGCGTCGCGCGCAGGACGCTCTTGGTCGCGTCGCGCCAGCGCCGTGATGTTCTGCGTGCCGGTCGATTCGGCGATGATGACCTTGCCGCCGCGCCCGCGCACGACGAGCAGCTCGACCTTGTTGTCGGCCAAGCCGAGCTTGTTGTGATGACTGGTGGCGGTGCCGAGCGCGACGTCGTCGTTCGGTACGAGTCGCAGGCTGACGCCTTTGTCTTTGAGCTTGCCCTTCAGGATGATGCCGGTCTTTTGGACGTCGCGCGGCGACACGTCAAAGCCGTACGCGCTGATGCCGAGCGTGATCTTGCCGTCGTGACCTGCCCATGCCTGCGCGTACGCCTGCACGAGCTTCATGCTGGCTTGGCGCCAGTCGCCGCGGGGCAGTTCCGCGACGATGCGCCCCGCTTTGACCGTGCCGCCAAGCCGTTGTATATCAAGGCCGTCCGCGCGGATAACGGCGGAGCCGTCCGAGAACCACGAGACGTCACCGAACACGCGCTCGAGCTCTGCGATACCGATAGCAGGCTGCCTGCCGAGAATTGCGATAAACATATAGAGCATTATATACTGAATCCATGTCTTTTCGTATCTGGTTGAGTATCATCACGGTTTTGCTGCTCGCGCTGATCCTGTTCCTTGCGCGGCATGAACTGCATTCGGCGTGGCTGCTCCTTGGCCAGGTCGACCTATGGATACTGCTTTTGATGGTACCCGTGCAAATACTGGTGCTCTACGCCGGCGGCGAGATGATTTTCACGTACCTGCGAGCAAAAGGGCAAGTCAAGAATGTGAGCAAATGGGAGATGATCCGCGTGTCGTTTGAAGGTAACTTCGTGAACCATGTGCTGCCAAGTGGCGGCGTGAGCGGCGTGTCGTACCTCACCTGGCGGCTCAGTCACCTGGGAGTATCGCCGGGCAGGGCGACCATGGCGCAAGTGGTCCGTCACGCGTCGACTTTTACCGCGTTCGCGCTGCTGCTGCTGTTCGCGCTGTTCGCCGTGACGCTCGACGGCGACTTGAACCGCTGGATCATCTTGACGAGCGCGACGCTGTTCGGCTTGATCGCAGGTGGCGTATTGGCGCTGATTTACTTGTTGAGCAGCAAGCGCCGGATCGACAAATTCGCCGCTTGGATGTACCGGGCGCTTAATTTCGTGACGCGTAAAGTGACGTTCGGCCGCAAGCGAAAGCTTGTGAAAGAAGCGGTGATCACGGAGTTCCTGGACGACATGCATCATGATTTCGTGGAGCTCAGGCACGACAAAAAGCTGCTAATCAAACCGTACGTATGGGGTATAGTGTTCAATATTGCCGACGCGGGACTGTTCATGATCGCGTTTTGGTCGCTGGGCGAAATCTTTAACCCGGCGCCAATACTCATTGCCTACGGCGTGGCGAGTTTGGCTGGGTTCGTGGTGGCGACTCCTGGCGGTGCGGGCGTGTACGAGGCAATCATGGTGACGGTGCTGGCATTCGCCGGTATTTCTGGCGGCGTGGCGATCGCGGGCATCCTGCTGGCGCGCGTCGTGATTCTTGTCATTACGATCGTTGGCGGCTACGCGTTCTATCAGCATGCGCTTGCCAAGTACGGAGGACCGAAACATGGCGCCAAAGCTCACGGTTAGCGACTTCATAGCCATTACCAACCAAACGCTGGAATACGCGTACCCGGTAGTGGAAATAGAAGGCGAGGTGGCGAGCTTCAAGGTCAACCAGGGAAAGTTCGTGTTTTTTGATATCAAGGATTCCGGGGGCAGCGTCGGCTGTTTCATGATGCTGTTCAGTTTGCGCGTACCCATAGAGGACGGCATGAAGGTGGTCGTGACAGCGACGCCGAAGCTGACGCAGTGGGGCAAGTTCAGCCTGACGGTCAAGGCGATCAGGCCGAGTGGCGAAGGCAGTTTGAAGAAGAGCTTCGAATTGCTGCTCGCGAAACTCGACAAAGAAGGGCTGTTCGCGCCGGAGCGCAAGCGCCCGCTGCCCGCCATGCCAAAGCGCGTGGCAGTCATCAGTAGCCCGCAAGCGGCCGGCTATGCCGACTTCATAAGGATCGTCGGTGACAGATGGGGCGGCTTGAAGTTGGATGTCGCCGCGGTAACCGTGCAAGGAGCGGACGCGCCGGATCAAATCATCCGGGCGCTCAACTATTTCAACGAGCAAGAGGAACTGCCTGAAGTCATCGTGATTATTCGCGGTGGAGGCAGCGCGGACGACCTGAGCGCGTTCAACGACGAGCAGTTGGTGCGCGCCATAGCGGCGAGCCGTGTCCCGACGCTGACGGGTATCGGGCACGAAGTGGACGAATCGCTTGCCGACATGGCTGCCGACGTGCGTGCCGCGACGCCAAGCAATGCCGCGCAGCTGCTCGTACCCGACCGTCATGACATCATCCGAAGCGCCCATTCGCAGGTGCGTCATTTGCTGCCGTCGGTCACGCGCGCGGTGGAATCGCGCCGCCAGTACGTTGCGCAGCGTCTTGATGACGCGGTCCGCCTGAGCGACGATCACGTGGCACGGCGGCGGGAGTCACTGGCACAGGTGCTGCGGCTGCTCGACGAGCTCGATCCGGCGCGGGTGCTGGAACGAGGGTACGCGCTCGTAAGGGGCACGCTCACGGTAGGCGGAACGATAACGATTGAAACGGCCACGGCCATAACGAAAGCGAAGGTAGAAGCACATGAGCAAAAATAACACTCCAACGATCCAGGTAAAATTACGGCAATTGGACGACGTGGTCGCGTGGTTCCAAGGCGATGAATTCGAGCTCGAGCTGGCGGCTGGCAAATTGCAAGAAGCCAGGAAGCTGGCGGCGGATATCGAGCACGACCTCGACAAGGTAGAGAACGAGATTACTATCATCAAGAAATCATTCGCGAGCGACGCCGACTGATGGAGACATGGTTCTGGATCGTCGCGGCGGTCGTGCTGCTGTTCGGATTCGTGGTTTTTAGGGGAGCGCCGTACGTGCCAAGTCACCGGCGGTTCGCGAACAAGGCTTTGACCGAACTGTATCCGCTGGGCAAGAATGACGTATTGGTCGATCTTGGGTCTGGCGATGGCGTCATTCTGCGGCTCGCCGCTGCCCACGGGGCGAAGGTGGTAGGGTACGAGTTGAATCCGGCGCTGGTGCTCGTGAGCAAACTGCTTGCGCGCGGCAATCCCCTCATCGAAACCCGACTTGCGGACATGTGGCTCGCCGAACTGCCAGATGACACGACGGTCGTGTACGCGTTCGCGGTCAGCCGCGACATGGCGAAGCTCGGGCGCAAGGTGCAATCGACAGCCAACAGGCTTAACCGGCCCGTTTCTCTCGTGACGTACGGCCTGGCCATTGAGGGCAAGACACCGGTCAACGAGCTGCAGGCGCACAGGTTGTACGCGTTCGTTCCTGAGCCGGCTTTACAGGCGAAGCAAGCGTAAGTATAATGACGGCATGACATATTTTTCTCGACGAAACCGCGGGCAGCGCGGTGCGGTATCAGGCCTGTTGGTCGCCGTCATAGCACTAAGCACGCTGGTTCTCGGGCTCGGATCGTTCTCCATATGGGCGTACGTGGCATACAGCGATGCCCAGGATGACGTCGACGGCAAGATAGCCATTGCCGTGGCTGAAGCCAAGGAGCAAAAGGGCGAAGAAGACGAGGCGAAGTTCGCCGAGCGCGAGCAGCAGCCGAACCTGACGTTCAGGGCGCCTGACGACTACTGCGCGCTGAGCTTCCAGTACCCGAAGACCTGGAGCGTTTACGAATCCGAACAGATCACGAACGGCGGGGATTACAAAGCCTACTTGAACCCCAAGGTCGTCCCGCCGATCTCGAGCAACCAGCAATACGCGCTGCGCGTGCTGATCGAGCAGAAGGACTGGGACCAAGTGATCGACCAGTACAAGGGACTGGTGCAAAAAGGCGACCTGAAACAGTCGACGACGTCCTCTGAAGGCAACCAGGGCGCTCGCTTGGCGGGCAATTTCAGCAAGAACATCCGTGGCGACGCAGTGATTTACCGCTGCCGAGACAAGACCATCACCATCCGCAGCGACGCTGACGTGTTCAAGACGAATTTTGAGAAAATCATCGAGACGATAGACTTCAACGCGTAATCGCGGACGATTGTCGCTTTCGCGTGCTAAACTATACCTAGTATATGGGCGTAGCGAGGGGAATCGAGTCGGGGGGCGACAATGACGGCTTTTCGATGGATCAGCCGGATTTGCTAGGAGCTGCCGCCAGCGAGCTGAACGCGCCCTTGGTGTTGCTGCGGCAACTAAGTTTGGCGCTCGCGGACGAAACGCTTGGCGTCGACGAACGGAGACGCTTGACGGAACAATTGGCACTGACAAGCGAGCGAGCGTTGCGGTTAGCTCGGCATGTCGGATCGCATCCGGAAGACACGTTCATGCGCCTTGCGCTCGAACCGGTCAACGCCATGATGTTGTGTCAAGAAGTGATTAATGAACTACAGCCGCTGTTTGCCGCGCACGGCCAGTCGATCGTGGTGCGTCAGCGTGCTAAGTCGCCACTGCTCGTGGCAGACCGGTCGCTGCTGCGCCGGGTGCTCGTAGGGTTCGGTGACAATGCCTTGCATTACGGTTCGGGCGACAAGCCGGTGCAGCTTATCGTCGAAGCGAACGCGCAGCGCGTGCGACTTGGCGTGCGCGACTACGGACCGTCGGTACCCGCGGACATGTGGCAACGTCTTGAGGGCAGAGTGTCGCGTCGTGCTGCCATGCCGTTGCCTCGGCGGCCGCAAGCAAGCGGCGTCAGCCTGCTGAAAGCGCGCCAACTTACCGAGATGATGGGCGGGAACGTCGGCGTGACGCGGCATCGTGACGGCGCGACGTTCTTCGTGAACATGCAGGTATCCGGACAGCTGAGCCTGCTATGAAATCGGCGAAGGTCTTGGTCATCGAAAGCGACCCGTGGCTCGGTGAGCGGTTTGAGTATGCCCTGAAAAAGGCTGGCTTTGGCGTACGTTCTACCTCGAACGCGTACAGCGCCATGGATATGGTCGACGAGTTTCGGCCTGATGCTATCGTCATGGGGTTGCTTTTGAGCGGCGCCGGGGGACTCAGCTTGCTGCACGAGTTGCAGAGCTATACGGATACCGCCGGAGTACCGGTGATCGTATGCAGCGCCACGAACGTCATGCTCGACGAGCTGCGACCATACGGCGTCGAACGTGTGCTTGATTCGGGAGCGATGAAACCGGACGATTTGGTGGCGGCCGTGCGGAGCGTGCTGGCGTGAAGACCACAAGAACGCGCGCGGTCGTTCTGCGGAGGACGAATTACGGCGAAGCCGACAGGATTCTTGACCTGCTGACACCGGACGGCCGGCTAAGCGTCATGGCGCGCGGCGTCCGAAAAGAAAAATCAAAGCTGGCCGGCGGTATCGAGCTGTTCGCCGTGTGCGACGTGGTCGTCGGGCAGGGCAAGGGTACTTTGGGTGTGCTGACGTCGGCGCGGTTAGTGCATTTTTACCGGCACATACTCGAAGATTACGACCGCATGCAATTCGCCTACGAAACGCTCGGGCAGGTTGCCAAGGCCAGTAGCAGCCTCGACGAGGAGGAATGGTATGACATCACGACGGAAGTGCTCGCGGCGCTTGACGTGCTCACCGTGCCGGTACAGCTGGTGCAAGTATGGTTTTACATGCGGGTCAGCACGCTGCTTGGCGATGAGCTCAGCACGCGAGTGCTCCCGCATGGCCAAATACCTCAGGGCCCTCGCTTTCAAGCTAGGGCCGTTTGGGCGGGTGGTGGGCGCCGCTTCAGCCCCACGCCCATCCA
>JALRBE010000007.1:7786-36469 GCA_023262335.1 Candidatus Saccharimonadia bacterium
TGATTTCAACGGCAAAAAACTCGAAGCCGATAAAGCCTATCGGTACGACACTGGCGAACGGGCATTCGTGGAGGACGCGCACGGCGAGGTGACTGCCGAGCATATCAAAATACTCCGGCTGGTTGGCGCCAAGCCACTTGGCGTCATTTTGCAGGTCGGCGGCATGGGCGACTACTTGGCGGTATGCCTTGACGTGACGCGCCGGCACGCCGCTTTGCAGCAAGTGCTCAAATGAAAACCCCGCACGTTGGTGCGGGGGTGTGGCCGTCACCGTTTGGTGAGCGACCGTTTGGTGACAACGCGGCCACGGGCCTTGCGAACCTGATACGCGAGCGACTCGACTGCTGGTACTACCAGGCCGTGCATGACGGCTTCGGTGATATCGCCAAGCTTGCCGGCTAGTCGTGCCACGTCGCGTTGTCGGCGCTTGATGGCGTCATCGCCGCGCTCGATCAACGAACGATACGCGTTCATCCTTCGGCTCTCTTACCGTTCGGTCCAGACGATCCTGCCGCGCGCGAGCGACCGCACGCGGCGGAAGAAGCGCGGCAGGAACAGCCACATGACGAATTTGGTGAAGGCGTCGGACTGCGCGACGTAATGATCGACGCTGCGCCGTTCGAGCGCCGCGGCTTCGTCGGGGGTGAGTTCGTTCGTTTCAATGTACTGCCGGAGCGATTGCATGGCGGCGGTCCTTTCGGGTAGTGGGCCTGCTACCACGGTAAAACAAAAGGCATTTATTTACAAACATGTTATAATTTACATCAGTATGAGCAAGAATTCCGAAAAAAATATACAGATGGAGAATATCGTAAGCCTAGCCAAGCGCCGCGGGTTCATTTACCCGGGTTCCGACGTGTACGGCGGCTTGAGCGGCACATGGGATTACGGCCCGCTCGGCGTGACATTGAAGCGCAATATCATGCAGCTATGGTGGAAAATGTTCGTTGACGACCGTGAAGACATGTACGGCGTCGACGCGGCGATCTTGATGAACCAAAAAGTGTGGCAGGCGAGTGGTCACGTGGACACGTTCGTCGATCCGCTTTGCGAAGACACCGTGAATCATCGCCGATTTCGTACGGATCATATTTTGAAGGACAATGGCATCGATGCTGACGGACTGACGATGGAGCAGATGGATGCGTTGATCGAAGAGAAGGGCATTAAGAGTCCCGATGGCAACCCGCTGAGTAAGTCACGGACGTTCAATATGATGTTTGAAACGCACGTAGGTGCTTCTACGGACGCGACCTCGGTGAGCTACTTGCGCCCCGAAACCGCACAAGGAATTTTTACGAATTACAAAAACGTTGTAGACAATTTTTATCCAGATTTGCCATTCGGTTTGGCGCAGCAGGGCAAAGCATTTCGTAACGAGATCAGCCCGCGCGACTTCATATTCCGCAGTCGCGAGTTCGAACAAATGGAAATCGAGTATTTTGTTAACCCGGAAAACTGGGAAGAAGCCTTTGACGCGCTTCTTGCAGATACGCACAAATTCCTCGAAGCGCTTGGTTTGCCAAGTGAAAAGATCCACGAATTAGAGGTGGCAGAGGCTGATCGCGCTCACTACAGCAAGCGTACTATCGATATCGAGTACGATTTTCCTATCGGCAAAGAAGAGTTGCTCGGCATCGCGTACCGTACCGACTTCGATCTTATGAACATTCAAAACAATGCTGGCAAAAGCATGGAATATACGATCAAAGGAACGAACACAAAATTTGTTCCTCATGTGATCGAGCCGTCGTTCGGCGTCGAGCGCGCGGTCATGGCCGTGCTCGCTGCCGCGTACACCGAGGACGAAGTCAATGGTGAAAAACGTATCGTCATGAAGTTCCCTGAACACTTGGCACCGGTCAAATACTGCGTGTCGCCGCTACTCAAGAACAAACCTGAGCTGGTTGAAAAAGCCCGTGAGGTCTACCAAATTCTCAAGAAGAAGCATGGCAACGTGCTGTGGGACGACAACGGAAACATCGGCAAGCGCTACCGCCGCCAAGACGAGATCGGTACGCCGTACTGCGTCGTGGTGGACTTCGATTCGCTCGACAACAACGACGTGACGATCCGCGACCGTGACACGACCGAGCAAAAGCGCGTCGCGATCGCGGAGCTGTAGCCGCATGAAGCTCCTTCTGACGTCGTCGGGGCTCAGCAAGCGTGATATTGGAAAGGCGCTGCAGGACATGGCTGGCAAGGCGCCGAGCGATTGTAGCGTCGGGTTCATCCCGACCGCGGCCAACGTGGAGCCGTACGCCAAAGACTGGGTAATCGCGCAGTTCGGGCAATTGCAGCGCTACGGATTCTACCGGATCGACATCATTGATTTTAGCGCTGCGGGAGTCGACTGGAAAGCGCGGCTCGAGGGTGTGGACATACTGTGGCTTGCTGGCGGCAACACGTTCCACCTGCTTGATCAGGCGCGAAAAACCGGTTTTGACACATGGTTGCAGCAAAATATCGACAAGAAGGTGTATGTTGGCGGCAGTGCAAGCAGCATTTTGATGACCCCTTCTATTCAGGTGGCTGATGGAGTGGATGACAATCTTGTAGGGTTGACCGATTTTACGGGCCTCGGCTACGTTGATTTCGAGATCGAACCGCACTGTGACGAAGCACGGTTAGCCGAAGTGGAAGCGTACGCGAAAACCCGTCCGAATCCTGT
Source organism: Candidatus Saccharimonadia bacterium (assembly GCA_023262335.1). GTDB lineage: Bacteria > Patescibacteriota > Saccharimonadia > Saccharimonadales > Saccharimonadaceae > UBA2112. The sequence goes on from JALRBE010000007.1 coordinate 10,458, forward strand.
GTACGCGCTCGACGACCTTAGCGCGATCAAGATCGTCGACGACGAAGTGACAGTCATTTCTGCCGGTGCGTGGCGCCGATACGAAGGTGGTCGCCGTGCTTAAGGGAAGCGAGCAGATTCCGCCAAAAGGCGTGGTGCGGTTCGTCGCCGCGATCATTCTTGTCATCGGCGTTGCCCTGATGGTCATTGCGGTCACGAACGCCGTGGCTTTGGGGTGGTACGCGCTGCTCGTGTTCGTGAGCGGACTGACCAGCGCCGGATTCGCTGTTGTCGCGCTGCGCACGGGCAAGCCCGAATGGATTTTGCTTGACATGCTGTTTCCATCCTAGCAATGTATTTTTTGGTACCAAAAGCGCGAAAAATGCCGCCGCGAACAAGTGAAGTATCCGACTTAGGCGTATAATGGGTACAAAAGGGGTTCGGGTGCTGTCACAATACAAAATCATTACTACCATTGCCGTGCACGACATAGAGAACGCCGTGGACTTTTACGAGAACGTGCTCGGCCTTAAGCGCGTGGAGCTGAACAACGCGGGGCACGTTTTTGAAGGCGGTGCCGGTGGGCATATTGGTTTGCACCAGTCCCCGACGGCTGGCAGTGGGCAGGCTACCGTTGCCTGGTGGGTGGTGGATGACGTGGAAAAGACAGTCAAGGACCTGAAGGCTCGCGGCGTCACGTTCGAAAAAAACTACGATTTGCCCATGACGGAACGCAGGGGCGACATATATATTTTGGACGATACGCAACGGGCGGCTTGGTTCAAGGACCCGGACGGCAACATACTGGGCATCGGCAACTTCTAGCGGGACGTCATAAAAGTCTTGCATTCGGCTGGAAAGGGGTATAATAGCGGCAAGGAGTACCACGATGCTCGGAAAGTACACCGCCATAACGACAATAGCTGTCAACGACCTGGAAAACGGCGAATACTTCTATGAGAGCGTGCTCGGACTGAAAAAAGTCGACTATCACCCTTTGGGAATGCGGTTCATCAGCGGGGGTGGCATCATTACTTTGTACGAATCATCGACTGCTGGCACCGGGCAAGGCGTCGTTGCATGGTGGGTCGTCGAAAACGTTGATTCAATGGTAAAACGGCTGCGAAAGCGCGGCGTAACGTTCATGGCTATGCCAGAGCTGCCATACGTTGCCAACGATAACCAGGTGTATTCCATCGCCAAGGACCACAAAGTCGCTTGGTTCAAAGACCCGGACGGCAACATACTGGGCATTGGCAATAAATAGCCTCGCGCCAGCGCGATGGTCTATACTGAAGGGATGATTACTTACTACACGGACGGCAGTGCCAGCCCGAACCCGGGGCCAGGCGGATACGCGGTGATCCGCGATGGCAAACCATACGCCATCGGCGGCGAACCAGCACAAGAAACCACGAACATTCGCATGGAAGGACTCGCCATAAAAGCCGCGTTGCTCGACGCCGGTGGCGAGGAGTGCCAGATTTTTACCGACAGCGAGTTTTGGATCAACGTGATAACCAAATGGGCTCCCGGATGGGAAGCCAAGGGTTGGAAGAAAAAAAGCGGTGAAATCAAGAACCTCGACATAGTGCGGTCGGTTTATCCGCTGTATCAGGAGTCGAACGCGACGCTCACATGGGTCCGCGGCCACGAGGGCGACGAGGGTAACGAGCTGGCGGACGAATGGGCGAACAAGGCTCGCGAACGTCGCTTGAGCGAAACCGTGCTGGTTGACTAGCGACCCCCCTTGCGACAGTGGCATTTTCCGAGGAATCAGGTTATGCTTGTAGGGATATGAAACGGGCGTTTTTCGGATTAGTGCTTGCATTCGGGGTGGCCGTTTTCGGCATGCAGCCCGCTGGCGCGCTGTCGTCAGACCCGAAGCTCTTCATTAGCGCCGACAACACGTTTTACGCGTACGCCAAGGCGGGCGAGAGCGTCAGCGCGGAATTCTTACGGGTCAACCACGACGAGCCGTTCGGCACGCCGCGCGAAGACGTGACGATAACCGTTGACGGGCCGGGCGCGGAGCAGCAACGATGCGTGGCGCCGAAAGACGTGCCCGTAGGGCAGGGGTGTCGTTTCGCCCCTGTAACCGCGCAAGCTGCCGGCATTTGGCGGGTGCAATTCGCGGTACCGCAAACGGCGAAGGCGTACCCAGAAGTTTCTCCTGCCGTCCGTTGGGCGAAAAACCTGTTCAGCTGGAACATATCGGTCAAGGCGGGCCAAACGGAACAAACCGGTCGCATATGGACGGAGCGCTACGCTATTCGGCAGCCTGCCGACGTGGCGTTCACGACGAATCTGAATTATCACTATGTCAGCGAGGATGGATACATTTACCGGGCGACATACAAGGGCTATCATGGCCAAATCTCGACGCTCTCCGCCGATGCCGTTGGCATACGGAGCGGTACTGGCTGCGTGTCCGCGTACCAAAGTTCCGAAGTAGGTAACACGAAGCTGTCGCCTGCGCTTGGCAGCTGCGGCAACGCCTACAAGCTGTTCTTTGAAGAGCCTGCGGGCAATCTCCCGGCCACGGCCAAAACGTGGGACGGCAAAGACGACTGGGTGCGACCGAACATCAGCCGGCCGTCGATCAGCGAACTGAATTTCGACTCGGACAAGTCCGTCGACCAGCAGTCCGGTACCATAACGTTCTTCCTACGTAACTTCATCGGCCAATACCAGATCAAAATCGACGTCGATAACGACGGCGGTTTTAACGGCCAGAACGACGTGGTCATTCACCAGCAGATGAAACGGCTGTCTGGCGGACTGCAGAGCGTGCGGTTTGACGGCACCGACAAAACAGGGCAGATCATTTCGCCGAACCAGAAAATCGGCATCATGGTCGAAATCACAAAGGTGGCCGAGATTCACTTGGTCGCAGCTGACGTCGAGGGGCGTACTGGCGGCTTGGAACTGGTGCGCGTGAGCGGCAACAACGCGCCAACGACAGGACTTTGCTGGAACGATACCGAACTCACGGAAATGCCAGCCAGCTTGACGACGCCGATTCTCGACGGTCGGGCATGCCCGGACAGTACCAAAGGGGTTCATAGTTGGGCGTACGCCGACGCGTCATGGGGGAACGCGCGGTATATCGACGACTGGGTGTATGCTACCGCTGAGCTACAGGGAACGAACACGACCGTTTATCCGAAGGAAGACGAAACGGCTGTCTCGGCAGCTAGTGGCAATACCGTCGCTGCTGTCATGGCAATCGTCGGCGGCGTGGTTGCTGCTGGAATCGTCGTCGCTGCCGTTATTTTGATCCGCCGTAAAAACAAGCGTCCGCCGCAGTTGCCACCACCACCTCCGGCTCCGGGCGATCCGAACATCGGTAGTTTGTAACCTTACGACGGATTGTACGTGAACGAACTTGGCAGATAGCAGATATACACGGAGCCGCTGTAGCCGGCAAGGATCGAACTGATGGCCGGGTATAATTTGCCGCTCGGGTTCGTTGCGTCGGTCGTGGCATCGCTGAAGTCCTTTACGGTAGAGCACGGACGTTTGAAGAAGCCGATGAACGACGCTTCGACGGTGACGGCACCCGTGCCGCTGTCGGTTGATTGCTCCATGTAGACGTACGGTCCGACGAATGTCTTGTCGACGGCGGGACCGGTGTTTTTCGGCACGGAGCCGACTTTAGCGATCTGGGTCAAAAGCGTAGCGGAGTCGGCGGCGTTGATCGCCCGGCTTCCGCCAGCGCCATACCGGGCGCATTCGCCGTTGTACGGCGCATCCGAGAACGTGCCAAGGCATAGCTTTACGGCGTTGCCGCTGCCGTCGCCCGTAGGTAGGACTGGGTAGGCGAGAAAACGGCTTTTGTAAAGATCGAAGGCTGCCGCCCATTGGCGCACGTCTTGTTCACGGGTCTTTTCTTCCGCATTCAAAGTGGTGCCGCTCCAGTTCACGGCGATAATACTGGCAAGGATACCGACTACGACGACAGTGATGAACACTTCGACGATAGTAAAGCCGCGCATGCGTTTGTTCATGCACCAAGCATAAGCAATCCGCGACCTTTGCGCAAGATGATACAATGAAGGGAATGAATCAGGCGTTAGCACTTGAGATCATGCTTTCGGGGGAAAGCGTGTTGTTGACCGGGCCGGCGGGAGCGGGCAAGACGTTCGTATTGAACCAATTCATACGGTTGGCCAAGGCGGAAGGCAAACATGTGTCGGTGACGGCGACGACCGGTCTCGCGGCGACGCATCTTGGCGGCACTACTATCCACGCATGGGCTGGCATCGGCATCGCCGACGAATTGCCACACGGATTCGCGGAGCACGTCAGCAAAGGCCGTCGGGACATCATCGAGAAAACCGACGTGCTGATCATCGACGAGATAAGCATGCTGCATGATTTTCGGTTGGACATGGTCGACACCGCGTGCCGACTGGTACGCAAAAAACCCGACGTGCCGTTCGGCGGCATCCAAGTCATTATGTCTGGTGACTTTTTCCAGTTGCCGCCAATAAACCGCGACGGCGGCAGGGCCGGCCGGTTCGTCGTGTACGGCGATGCGTGGCGTGAGCTTGACCCGGTGATCTGCTACCTCGAAGAACAGCACCGCCAGGACGACGAAAAGCTGCTCGATATTTTGAACGCGCTCCGAGCTGGCGACGTTCGCCGGCACCATGCCGAACGGCTTCTGGAACGGGCGGACGTGCCACTTCCGGAGGGCGACCTTACCGAACTGCATACGACCAACATCGACGTCGACCGGTTGAACGATACCAAGCTGAACGATCTGGGCGGCGACGAACTGACATACCAGCAGTCCACGACAGGGTCCGCGAACTACGTTGAGTCGCTGCAGCGGTCGGTGCTTGCTCCTGCCGAACTGAGGCTGAAAGAAGGAGCGCTCGTGATGGCGGTGAAGAACGCCGCTGACCGCAAATACGCCAATGGCAGCCTTGGCGTCGTGGTAGATTTCGACGTGCTGACGAATTACCCCGTAGTTGAATTCAGGAACGGCCGTACCGTGACCATGCTGCCGGAAACCTGGGAGCAGCGTGACGGCGACAAAAAACGCGCCAGCATTACCCAGGTGCCACTGCGTCTCGCATGGGCGATCACGGTGCACAAATCCCAGGGCATGACGCTCGACGCCGCGCGCATCGACCTTGGCAAGGCGTTCGTCGAGGGCATGGGCTACGTGGCACTCAGCCGCGTGAAAAACCTTGAGAACCTGTACCTGGCAGGGCTGAACCGCATGGCGCTACGCGTCAGCGAAGACGCCCAAGGTATCAACGAACGGCTGCTTGGCCAAGCGGCCGCCGACGCGAAACGGCTGGCGCATTTGCAGGCTGCCGCCGAAAAGCGCGCGTTATCTCCGGAGCCGGTCAAAAAGATGGTAGGCGGAAGCACGGGCTGGCAGGAAAAGATCGCCAAGATGCGCGAAACGCACCCGAAGGCATATATGCCATGGGATGCATCGGACGACGACGCTTTGAAACTGGACTTTCAAAACGGCGTGCCGGTCAGTGATATCAGCAAGAAGCTCGGCCGCCATGAAGGCAGTATCAAGATGCGTCTGCAAAAGCATTTTGGCGAAGACGTGGTAGCATAAGCATATGGAACCTGAACCGATGAACCGATTGCAAGCTATGATAAGTGCCGCCAAAGAAGCAGGAAATTACCTGCTGAATTCCGATGAGCGCCAGCATACCGACAAGTCCAATAAAAAAGACTTCGTGACCGTTGCCGACATCAAGTCGCAGGACATTTTGCGCCAAGCGTTGCGGAAGTCGTTCCAGGATGCTGCCATATTGTCCGAAGAAGACTCGGAAGAAGAGCGCGCAAAACTTTTTGAACCGGGCTTTACTGGCTTCGTACTCGACCCGATCGACGGCACGTACAACTACAAACGTGACCTGCGCGAGTCGGCGATTTCCATAGGCGAAATCGAAGATGGCCAGATCGTGCGAGGTGTCGTATTTGACGCCTACAAAAATGAATTGTTCAGTGCCGAAAAGGGCGCGGGTGCCTTTTGTAACGGCGTTCCGATTGCCGTAAATGCCGACTATAGCGGTCTTGACGGCGCAAGCATCGGTACGAGCAACAGCTACAATGCCGAAGCGATGCTCCGTAACCTCGACAGGCAACGCGCGATTACGGAAGTGACGGGAATCATGCCATGGGTGACATTACATGGCAGCGGCGTGCTGATCATGACGAACATCGCCTGCGGGCGGTTTGACGCGTACCATCATAACGGGTTGAAACCATGGGACAATGCCGCCGCGTTTTTGATTATCCGCGAAGCCGGCGGGGTGGTGCAGACATTGACGGGCGAGGACGCGCCGTTCACGTCGGCGACGGTACTGGCTGGCACCCCAGGCGCGGTTAACGACTTGCGTAGCGTATTTGCTCGGATTAACCCGGCGCTACTTAATTAGATCACTTCAGTCGAACGACTTTAATGCTGCCGTCGGTGGTGAAAATCGTACGGAACGACTGTCCACGGAACTTGAACTGTTCGCCGGCTTCGCTGGTATCGACGGTGCGAATTACCTTGGAATCTTTGAGCGTCTGGATGATGAAGTCGCGCTCTTCGTCGGTGTCGTGTCGCACGCCGTGAGTAAGACTGCCGGTGCGCCAACGGATATCGAACGGTTTGAAGTCGTACGTGGCGGCACCGATCCAAATCTCGCGTTCGAGATGCAGCCATTTTTTGAGCTTGCCGCTCCAATATTCGAAGTGGCCGCGGTCATGGCGGTGCGCTTCGGGCGCTTGTAGTTTCCAGAACCGCACGTGGTGCCTGGTGCGGGGACTGTTCTGCGCGTTGGTGGGAATTTGAAAGGCGATGTCGTGCGGCCGATTGAAAAGGAAGAGCGTGCTCACCGGAGCGGTGGGGTACGATTTGTTGAAGAGCAGCGCGATGGCTTCGCGCAGGCTGTTCCGTGCCGTCGCTGGTTCGGCTTCGTGCCAACCGGCCGCGTGCATGGCAGCTTGCAGTTGTTTGCGGTCATGAACCACCAGGGCAATATTGACCGGATCGGACGCCCAGCCATCACCGTAGGTCGCGTACAAAGGAATGTGATCGTGCTTGACGAACACGTGGTACAAACGGAATAGCGCCGGTATGAACACGTAAGCCATCAGGCAGTAGGTGAGCAGCAGCGCCACGAAGATTGCCGGACGACTGCCGGATTCAGGCCAAAGGGCGGTAACGACGAAGTATAGCGTCCAAACGCCCAAGACGAAAATGAGCGCGCGCCAGAGTTGTCGGAGGATGAAGCGTATCATGGGTCTTCCTATTATACCAAGGAGCAGGTGTATACTGAGAACATGAAAGAACCATTCGCACGAACGCAGCTCAAAATCGCCGTTATCGGGGGTGGAACCGGCAGCTTCACGTTGCTTTCCGCGCTGAAGGACCATACGACGCAGCTCGCGGCGCTCGTGAACATGGCCGACGACGGCGGCAGCACCGGCATGCTCCGCGACGAGCTCGGCGTGCTGCCGCCTGGCGACGTGCGACAATGCTTGGTTGCCCTGAGCGATTCGCCAAAAGTGCGCGACCTGTTTAATTACCGGTTCGACGAAGGCAGCCTGAAAGGGCATGCGTTCGGCAACCTGTTTTTGACCGCGCTCGAAAAAATGACCGGTGACTTCGCTGCCGGCGTCGAACTTGCCAGCGAGGTGCTCGGAGTGAAAGGAGTGGTCGAGCCGATAACGCTTGACGGCGTGACGCTCGTGATGGACGGCAAGGACGGCAAGAGCGTCAGGGGCGAGTTCGAAATCGCGCACCTTGATTTCAAAGGTCATCGGCCGGACTTTCGTCTTGATCCGGCTCCCAAAGCGAACCCGCGGGCGCTCCGGGCCATCGAAACCGCCGATATCGTGGTGATCGCGCCAGGCAACCTATACGGCAGCCTCGCGCCGGCGTTGATCGTTCCGGGCGTCGGCGACGCGCTACGCGCGAGCAAAGCCTTCAAAATATACGCCTGCAACCTGGTAACCAAACCGGGCCAAACAGACGGCTTCACGGTCAGCGACTTCGCGGAAGAGATAGAGCGACTTGCCGGCGGCGAATTCCTGGACGCGGTACTGTTCAATACCGAAACCCCGAACGACGACCTGCTTGAAAAATACGCCAAAGAGGGCGAGAAAAGCGTGGCGTACGACCAAGAAAAGCTGCACGAGGCGCATTATTTGGCGGCCGGTGCCGACTTGCTCGCAGGGTCCATATGGCAGGGGTATAACGCTGCCGACCCGATCGCCGCCAGCCGCACGCTGATCCGGCATGACCCGGCTGCCGTCGCTAATGCTATAATCGAGGTATATGACTACGCCCGCACTCAGTGACGTCGAATTTTACATCGTTGATTTCGACCGCACGCTCGTGGATACCGACAAGCTGAACGAAGTATTCATAGAGGTCGCCGAACAGTACGGAGCGATTTCTCGCGAGCAGATCCAAAAGGCCGACGCCGACGTCAAGAAGACGGGCGACTCGTTTGATACTGCCGGCTACGTGCGTGACCGCTTGGCCGACGAAGGCCGCAGCGACGATTGGGAAAAGCTCGAGAAGCAGTTCATTCACGAATCACGTTCGCTCAACTACTTGCTGCCCGGTGCTACAGAGCTGCTCGAATGGCTGGCGAGCGGCGGCAAGCGCTACGGCATTCTGACGTACGGCAACCCGCTTTGGCAACGCATAAAGATGACGGCCGCGGGGTTCAACCATACGCGGCATATCATCATGCAGCAAAAGCACAAAGGCAAGCTCATAAGCGGGTGGCAGCGCAGCGACGGCTCCTTCCGACTGCCCGAAGAAATGGGCGGCGGCAGTGCCAGCCGGATCGTGCTCATTGATGACAAAGCGGTCAGCTTCGATCAGTTCCCGCCGGCGCCGTCCGTAGGCTATTGGGTATGCGACCCGGCGCATGAACTCGAAGCGCAAAAGGGCGAAGTGCCTACGAACGTCACTCGTCATACAGACCTGACCTCTTTGACTGACGTTCTCTAATATTGTAATTATCTAATTTTTGTGTTAAAATATATATAATCTCCAACGACGAAAGGGAAGAGATGGTTCTTAATGGCGGCCGCGTGGTCGTGGTCAATCCGCTGCGCTGGTACCAGCGCCTGCTCGTGCGCGGGCGCATGAAGCCCGTTTCGCTATGGGTGTTCCGTGTGGTGGCGCTCATCGGTTTGAGCGGGGCGGCATTGGTGCCGTTTCATGTCGACCGCGTCGCTTCTGATCCGAACCTGCAATTGGAACTCAGCTTCTGGGTGATCATGGCAATGGTTCCAGTTCTCATGCTCACGGCGCTCGCAACGTCCATTCCGGACATGCGTACGTGGTATGTAGGCAAACTCAGCTCGAAAGGACTCGTTTTGGTCGAGAAGGACATCGCGTACCGGCTGCTCGAGCCGTTGATCCGTGACTACGCGCACGTACCGGCTGCCCAGCAAGCGGTCGCGTTGTTCGCGAACAACATGCGCTACCGCCAGAGGATGGTCGGGGAGCAGTGGTACCTGAGCATGAGCCCGCCAGACCGGTTCATGCTCAACAAGGTGCTGCTCAACATGAGCCCTGGCACGCCGCTCGGCGACGCCGCCCGGACATGCGGCTGCGTGGAAACGCTGCGGTCGCACATGGAGCAGGTGCTCGACGGCGAGCGCGAACGTCTCATCGCCGAGCTCACTGCACGGCGCGACAAGAAGGCTGCCGCCGCTACCGCCGCGCAGAACACGTACGAAGAGGCCTCGGCGGCGCAGCGTACGGCCGAAGCGCTCTTGGAGGAGCAGCTGGCTGGCGCGAGCCAACGACTGACTACCTCATAAGAGGCATGACCCCGGTGAAAACTGGGGTCCTTTTTATTGTAAAATATAAAAGAATATGTATAAGTATGCATAGTCTCAACGTACAGAAAGAGGTGAGACATGCCCTTTGTCAGCAATGGAGCAGTGTTCGTGACAGGAGAGGTCCCCGAAAAAGATCTGGAGCGTCTGAACGGTAGCAGGGAAGATTATTCTCGTTACATCAAGATACTCATCGACTTAATGCCACTGGCGGTTATGGTGCTCTCACTGCCGTTGGTTTTTTAGAAGCCGTTTGGCGCGCCAGAGTCTGGGTACGTGTTTCTCGCTGTCGTGTTCGGCTTTGCTTTTTGGTGGCCGATACTGTGGCGAACCATAGACCCCCGCGAGAACAATCGCAGAACGTGGAACCGCTACTTTTGGGGCGGACGCCTGCACGAAAAGGGGTATCTTGGCTACGATCTGGTCATGGTGCCGGACGTCGTCGAGCGTATCGACATCTGCGAGGTCGAGGTATCGAAGTTTTTGGATTGGTATGTCAGCCAAGGCTTCGGTCCGTCCGGTCCGATCACGAAGGACAAGGAGGAGGCACTAGCCGAACTCCGGTCCAGGCTGAATGCGGGCGTCAAGGCGGTACTGGATTCGCAGGGCATCGTGAACGACGTCGACGAGTGCGTCAACGACGTGCTGGACAGTGCCCGCTGGAAGAGCCATGAAGGTTCGAAGCAGGATATCGACAGCATCCAGGCGGCGATCGACGAGCATAAGCAGCAGCTGCAAGAGGCTCGGGAGAAGCTGATGGCGGCGCTTTCCGCGCGGGCGTACCAGCGCCAACACATGAGTTTTGCCACGAAGGCGAACTAGGGCAAGGGCGCTCAACCGTAGGGAATATTCCTGCGGTTGAGCGCTATTTTATTTACCATAATATTGACAAAACATAAACAGTATGCTAGTATGAAATTATGAAAGCTACCAAAACAAACAAAACAATCGAAACGGACGCTATCGCCATCGACTTGGCGCAGGTCAACAAAGACGCGATGATCGCCGTGATGATCGTCTCGTTGACGGTCAACCTGTTCTTCTTGGTCGGCTGGGTCACTTTGCAGGTTACCAGCGCTTACGACGCACAGGTCGCGGCGTTCCTGTTTATACGTTAGAGGGAGGGCTTGCCATCCCAATAGCCTCAGTGAAATAAATTTACTGAGGCTATTTCCCACCTCTAAAGAACGAGCTTGGCTCGTTTTTTCAGTATGTCGTATTTTTGGTTGATGCTCATATTCGGGTCTGTCGCTAGCGTGGCATTTGGGTTTTGCTCAAAATGGGTGCAGTAGGGTGGCAGACGCTATATATGACGCTCGGCCGTATCTGTCACGCTAAACTTATCCACAAAACTGTGGATAACAATGTATTTCTGTGAAAAAGTCAAAATTGGGGGTTGTAGTGGGTAAATGTGGGTAGTATGATAAATTCAGTGGCAATCAAAAACACAAAAACCACCACTTAAAAAATAAAATCAACCTCCACCTGGGAAGGAACCAAGTGTCTAGCGTAGACTATTTTGAACGCAAGCTCGATGACAAGCGTCGGTTGACGATACCATCTGAGTTGCGCGACGAGTTTGCGAGCGGCGTGGTCTTGACCCGGGGTTTCGGCGCATATCTGCACATGTACCCACAGAACACGTGGGACAACAGCGTAGAGCCGGAACTGGTAGGCAACATCCTCGATGAACGCGTGGCAGACGTCAACGTCCGCTTCCGCCGTGGCAAAACCGCTGCTTCGCTCGACGTAAAGCAGGGTAGAGTCACTATCGAGCAGCACTTGCTGGACTTTGCTGGTATCGACCGCGAACTCGTGGCCGTACGGGCAGGGGCATACTGGCGAGTGATGCGACCGGATACGCCTGATTGATTTTTTAAGGCCCCGCGGTTCTTTGACAATTTGAAACTCTCGAGAACACCTATCTGGTAACAGCGCGTGGAAACCTCCCGGAACCACAATTTAGCGAAAAAAGACCGGACGCACCTTCCTCAACACACACCTCCCAAAAAACTCCACCTCACAACACATAAGTCTCTCAATCGGTACCATCTATGGATTACACAGTAATGCATCGGTGCCGACAACTTATACACAAAAACAAACATACAACAAAAACACACAGCGCTGTTATCAGTTAGGTGATCTCGAATCTGAAACGTCCGCATCGGACGACCTGCCGTCTGGCCGAGCCAGACGCCCGCCGTCCTTTTGACGCCAGGCTGCGTTATCGGTTGCAGTGCTCGCTCGCCGTATTCTTATACGTCTCGTTGCGCGCTTCGCCGCTGCCTTGCCTGACATCGAATGCGAACGTTTCAGACTCTCCGAGTATAAAATCGGTCATGCTAGCAAAATAGCCGACTCGATTGTATAGTAGGGGAGATGAGTGAAATAGTACATCCACCACATCTGTACGATTTGCATATACCAGTTCTGCTGGATGCGACGCTTGAGCTGTTGGATCCGCAGAAGAACGAGAGTTATCTTGATCTGACCGCGGGTTACGGCGGCCACGGACGAGCATTCCTTGAAAGAACGGGGGATTATTCGCATAGCACTTTCGTTGACCGCGACGACTACGCCTTGGCGCAGCTCGGCGAGTTCGAACGAAAAGGCGTGCAATTAGTCCATGCCGACTTCGTATCCGCTGCCACGCAGCTGATCGAAGAAGGCAGAACGTATTCGCTAATCTTGATTGATTTGGGGGTGTCGTCACCACAGCTCGATCAGGGCGAACGAGGGTTTTCTTTTAAAAACAGTGGTCCATTGGACATGCGTATGGATCGTCGGCAACATTTAACGGCTGCAAAGCTCGTAAATACCACCACAGTCGATGATTTGACGCGAATCATTCGTGATTATGGCGAGGAAGCGCCAGGGCAAGCGAAACGCATAGCGACAGCTATCGTAAAAGCCCGTCCATTTACTACCACAGAAGACCTTGCGGAACTGATCAAGCAAAACACCCGTGGCAAATGGAGCAAGATCCATCCGGCCACGCGCACATTCCAAGCGCTCCGCATCGCGGTCAACCAAGAACTCCAGCAGATCGAAGACGTTCTGCCACTCCTGCCAAAACTTCTGAAACCTGGCGGCAGAGTAGGGGTCATCAGCTTTCATAGCCTGGAAGACCGACTGGTAAAGCGATACTTCGCCGAACAGACGAATGCCGGTTTCGAGGCCGAACTGAAGGTTCTGACCAAGAAGCCGCTCGACGGAGCCACTTACGACGTTCACAATCCGCGTTCACGTAGCGCAAAGCTACGCGTCGCTGTGAAAATTTAAAACAAAAAACAGGAAGGGGCACACACCAATGCCAATCCACATCCCAGTACGCAACGAATCGATCGATGCGCGAATCACCGTCCGCGTGAAATAATCACGGGCATACCTGCCATATTCACGTGATTAGTCCCACGTCGAGGCACTGAGCAGGCGAGCCGCGCCTCACAGCGGCTCGCTGGCTCACGCGACGGATTCGCCTCACAGGATCCGTTACGCGAGCCACCTTGACCATACCCACCACAAAATAAACAGAGAACCACCACATGTCTTATCAAACCTCACCGCAGTACTACAGCAGCCGCCGCCGGCCGCAGACGGCAAGCTGGAACCGCAACCAGAACACCGTCGCGTTCGTGTCCAGCGTCAAGCTTGGTCCTATCGCGCATACCGTGTTGATCGCGCTTATGATAACCGTGCTCGGCCTGGTATACTTGACTCAGGCGACCCGCGCAACCGGTTATGACTACGAAGCCGAAAGGATCGACAGTCAGATCGCTGAACTTGAAACGAAGAAGGGTGACCTTGAGGTCGAGAACGCTCGGCTGACGGCTCTTGAAAACGTCCAGGACAGCAGCGTCGCGAAAGCGATGACACCACCGGCCGCGACCGAATACGCCCGGTAAAAAATACATATGCAGCTCGCGTTCCAAAAAGGCAGTCGCTCCCGCGTTCTCGGCGGGCTTTTGCTGATTATGATGGCGATTTTCGTGGTCAGGCTGTTTTACCTGCAGATCGTGATGCACGACGATTACGTGGCACAGGCCATGCAGGAGCAGGTCAAGCCGCTGACGATTCCGGCGAAACGCGGCCTCATTTACGCCATGGACGGTGACAAGCCGATCCAACTCGTCATGAACCAGACTGTTTATACGCTGTTCGTCGACCCGGCGACGGTCACCAAGCCGGAACAGGTGCTCGAAACCATCCGCAAGATCGCGGGCGGCAATTTGCGGCCGAACCTCGACAAACTTATCGCCAAAAAAGATACCCGGTATCAGATTCTTGGCACCAAGCTGACGCGCCAGCAGGCCGAAATGATCAAAAAGGAGGAGCTGAAAGGCGTCGGATTCCAGGAAGTCTCGCAGCGGGTGTACCCTGAAGGCGGCCTGGCCGCCCAGACGCTTGGGTTCGTGAACGCGGAAGGCAAGGGCCAGTACGGAGTCGAAGAAGCCCTGCACGACCGCTTGGTCGGCACCGACGGGCTGCTGAAGTCGGTGACCGACATCAGCGGCGTGCCGCTGACCATTGGCAGCGGGAACATCAACCGGCCGGCGAAAGACGGCGAGAACGTGGTGCTGACCATTGACCGCAACGTGCAGGCGAAAGCGGAGCGGGCACTGGCGGAAGGCCTGAAGAACACCGGCGCGAAAGAGGGCAGCGTGATCGTCATGGATCCGCAGAACGGCCACGTGATGGCGATGGCAAACCTGCCGTCGTACCGCCCTGCCGAGTTTACCAAGGTGACCGACGCTGCCGCGTTCAACAACGCGACCGTCGGCGTGCCGTACGAAGCAGGGTCGGTCATCAAGACGCTCACCGTCGCGACCGGGCTCGACCAACGGGCGATCCGCCCCGATTCCACCTACGTGAACACCGACAAAATCAAGGTGGGTGACCGCGAGATCGGCAACGCGACCAAGGGGCAAACGGGTACCATTACCATGCAAAAGGCACTAGACTATTCGCTGAACACCGGCATGGTCACCATAGCGCAGCGCCTGGGCGACGGCACGATCAACCAGCAGGCCAGGAACACCATGTACGAATACTTCCATGACCGGTTCGGCCTGGGCGAACCGACAGGCATCGAGCTGCTCGGCGAGGCACGGGGCAACGTGACGAAGTCGGACCAGCCAGGTGCTGCCGTGCAGTATGCGACCATGTCGTTCGGGCAGGGCATGAACGTCACGATGACCCAAGTCATTTCGGCGTTCTGTTCGGCGATCAACGGCGGTACTTACTACCGGCCAACGGTCGTGGCGGGCACGCTTGCTAGCGACAAGACGACCTTTTCGCCAACCAATCCCGACGTGCTGCGAAAGAACGTCATCAGCCAGGAGGCGTCGTCGCAACTTCGTTCCATGGTGCACGAGGCGCGCGAGAAGTTCCACGGCGCCAAAGACAAAGCGGGGTATGAAGTCGGCGGCAAGACCGGAACCTCGCAGACGCTCAAAGACGGCAGGTACGTCGACGAACAGACGATCGGCTCGTACTTGGGCTACGGCGCTGGCGGTGACGGTACGCCGCGGTATGTCATAATGGTACAGGTTTCCGGCAAAGACATGAATCTCGAGGGTGGCAAGCATGCCATGCCGGTGTTCACGGACATCTCCAACTGGATGATCGATTACCTTAAGTTGCAACCAAAAGGCTGATGACGATATGAAACGAACACAAACAGGAACGAACGGCTGATGCGTCCTATGAGACGCATGGTACAGGGCGGCGCGCGCAGCGTGGCTGCGTCCGTACGCAAACACAAGCCGGATTACCAGATCTTGCTGTATATGTGGCTGATCATGATGATCGGCTTGGTTATTATCTATGCGATCGGTCCGCAGCGCGCGAACGTGTTGAACAACGCGTATGGCACCGACTATTACGATTCGACGTATTTCTTCATAAAGCAAACGGTCAGCCTGGCCGTGGCTCTGCTGGCATTCGCGCTCGCGACGGTGACGCCGTACCAGCTACTGCTCAAACATGCCGGCAAGATACTCGGCTTCGGATTCGCCGCCTGCGTGCTCTTGTTCTTGTTCGGCAACGTCGTCCATATCGACTCGATCGCGCAGTGCAGCCTTGGTGCCTGCCGGTGGTTCACGCTCGGGCCACTCGGCAGCCTGCAGCCGGCGGAGTTCGTGAAGTTCGGCTTGCTTTTGTTCGCCGCGGGGTTCTTGGGCGCGCGGGCTACCCAAGGGCTCATCAACGACCGCGACAAGACACTGATACCGTTGGGCGTCATCGTAGCGATAGCGCTCGTGTTCATCATTGGCATACAAAAAGACATGGGAACCGGTATCGCGGTCATCGCCATACTGGCGGCGATGCTGCTCATGGCCGGCTTGAAGTACCGCGTATGGCTGGCGCTCGGTGGCATCATGGTTCTGGTAGGCATCGCTTTCATTCTTATCGCGCCGCACCGCTTGGAACGTGTCACGACGTTCTTCTCGGGCGACAGCAGTAACGTCGATGACGCTGGCGCGTATCATATCGCGCACGCCAAGATTGCCATAGGTTCCGGTGGCCTCACGGGGGTCGGTATCGGCAATAGCGTGCAGGCAACCGGATACTTGCCAGAAGCCATCAACGACTCCGTGTTCGCGATCATGGGCGAGACGTTCGGTTTCGTCGGCCTGGTCGGCATTCTCGGGTTGTTTACCGCGCTGCTCATGCGACTTCTCAAGGTGTCCGATCACCTCGTGGACATACGGCTCAAGCTGATCGTCGCAGGCGTGTTCGGCTGGCTGGCGTCGCATGTCGTACTGAACGTCGGTGCCATGATCGGCATCATTCCGCTGACTGGTATCACGCTGCCGCTACTTAGCTTTGGCGGTACTAGCATGGTGTTCATCGCCGCCGCTTTGGGACTCAGCTTCCAGCTGTCGCGTTACACCGCTTTTGGTAGTAAACTGGAGAGCAGTAGTGATAATGCCCGGCAGCAGCCCGCATGGGCGGCGCGGCGATCGACGAGAGGCAGAACAGGGAGCAAACCATGAGGGTACTAGCAGTAGGAGGCGGATCGGGCGGTCATGTGACACCGGTCGTGGCGGTCCTGGACGAATTGCAAAAGGGCTCGAAGAACGTCGACGTCAGATTCTGGTGCGACGTCCATTTCGCCCCCCAAGCTCGCCAAATCATGGCCGAATACGACCCTGACATCGCAGTGAATACCGTCGTGGCAGGCAAATTCCGCAGGTACAGCCACCTTACCAAATTGCAGCACCTCACGATTCCAAGCGTGGTATTCCCGAATATCCGCGACGCGTTCTTGGTGGTCGCCGGCGTGGTACAGAGCTTGTTCCGCCTGATCGCCTGGCGGCCGGACGTCGTGTTCGCCAAAGGCGGGTACGTATGCTTGCCGGTAGGGTGGGCGGCATGGCTGCTGCGCATACCCTTGGTCATTCACGACAGCGACGCGCACCCTGGCCTTACGAACCGACTGCTTGCTCCAGTGGCAAAGCGCATTGGTACAGGGGTGCCTTTGGAGCATTATGGCTATCCAGCCAAAAAGACGACGTACGTCGGAATTCCCATAAGCGCCAAATACAAGACGGTAACGCCAGAGCGGCAGGCCGCGTTAAAACAATCGCTTGGTCTCGACGCCAAGCGTCCGTTGGCCGTGTTCATAGGCGGCGGGCTCGGCTCGCGCCAGATCAATGACGCGGTAGCGACCCATTTGGACGCGTTGTTGGCCCGGACGAACGTCGTCTTGTTGTCGGGCGTTGCCCAGTACGACGAGCTCAGGAGTCTGACGCCCCAGAACGACCCTCGCTTCATTCTCAAGGATTTCATTACCGACGGCCTTCCGGACCTGATCATGGCCGCGGACGTCGTCGTGTCCCGCGCGGGTGCGACGGCGCTTTTGGAGCTCGCCGCTTGCGCCAAGCCGACGGTGCTCGTGCCAAGCAAGCGCCTGCTGTGGCAAGTAAAACACGCCAAGGTTTTTGCTGACGCTGACGCCGTTTTACTACTCGACGAAGACACGTTCGAAAACCCTGATGACAATGCGCTACCAACGGCTGTCACCAAGGTTTTGGATGACTCCGCGTTCGCGCGCAGGCTCGCTCGAAACCTTCATAAGCAGGCTCGCCCGCATGCGGCAAGCGACATGGCAGCTATGATTATGCGCGCAGGTAAAAAAGGCCGGTAACGAGACATGAGGTGGAAACGCAAGCCGAAGGAGCAGCCCCGGCGACGCCTGGCGGACGAACGCGCCGCGGAGAGCAAAGCAGGAGGGAAGCTGTTCCAGCGCAACCGTACGCTTACGGGCAGTTCGTCTGCGAGCGTCACAAGCGCAACCGAGCTGAGCGGTGACCTCAGGTCGCCCCGAGCACATGCGCACCACCTGTCGGCGCACCGTCGGCGACTCAGCACGATTCTTGGATTCGTGCTCGTTACAGCGGCTGTCCTTACGTGGCTGCTCTATGAATTTACCGCCTCGATCATGGTGTCGCCCACCGACAGCAGCGCCATGATCAAGCATGAACGTTACGAAAAGCTTATCGACCGGTATTATGGATTGCATCCCATCGAGCGTTTGCGGTTCCTCACTAAGGACGATCAGTTGAGTGATTTCGTACGCCGTGAAGCGCCAGAGGTCGAGTCGGTGCGTGTCGGCGGTTCTGCTGGGTTCGCGACCAGCCAATTCGACGTGGCGCTCCGCCAGCCGATCGCGAGCTGGCTCATTGGCAGCACGCAGTATTTCGTCGACGAGAACGGCGTCGCGTTCCAGGAGAACTACTTCGGGCAGCCCGCCGTAAAGATCGTCGACAAAAGCGGCGTGCCCCAAACTGCCGGTACGACCATCGCGAGCGGTCGGTTCTTGACGTTCGTCGGCCGGGCGGTATCGATCGGCGAGACGTACGGTCTGAATATCGATCAAGCGACGCTCCCCCCTGGTACGACGCGGCAGATCGAACTGACCGTGCAGGGCAAGGCATATCCGGTCAAACTGTCACTTGACCGGCCGGTAGGGGAACAGATTGAGGACATGCAACGTGCCATCGCGTACCTTGACGGTAAAAAGATGACCCCGCAGTACATCGACGTCCGCGTGTCGGGCAGGGCGTTCTACCAATAATCAGTACGGCAAGCCCCCTCTTCGCCCCTTCCCTTATGTTCTAATTTTGTTCTATAATTCGTAATACCGATGAATGCGAAAAAACTATATTAATATACATAAATTGTAAAAAAGCAAATAATGTGCGTGAAAAGTAGGGGAGCAAGGGAAGTAAGAGGGTACTGGAAATAATCCGTGAAAAGCATGCTGCGGCTGTGGAAAAGTATATAAAACAAACATTCTTTAAGAAAAGTCAAATACTTCACTGTCCGCAGTGTTGTGAATACCGACAATGCCGTGGACCCCACTGGAACCACTATCGTAGCCAAGTTCGTGGCTAAGAAGACGTTGATGGTAGTAATACGGCAAGGTACGGACGCATGCGCGTACGAAAAGTATGGCACATACGCGCAACCTCCCCGTTGACCATAAATAGCACTCTAGCAAGACGTATGCTGATTCATCTTATGTTTAGTATGTTAATGTCGTAAAAGATATATTGTGCGACGTTAAAACTATATAAAGAACATGACCCAATATACTCATGCTATTTGCTGGTCAATTTGCTGGTCATGCCCTAGCTCGCCGTTTGCGCTCGTATTCTCACCCATCGCACGGTTCTTGCTGCTTATGCCTGCTCATTATGGCTTTTGCATGTGTTTGTGCTTTGAATCCGTGCGTTGCGGGTACGATCATATATTTACAGGGGTGCAACAGGGGTCGTAGTCGGTAGTAATTTTGTACTGTAATAGGGGTCGAATAGGGGTATGACCCCCGTTGTGGCGGATTCCCTACTTTTTGGCTGGATTACAAGTGTTCTATTTATGTTCTAAAGTTTTATTTATATTTGTCATTGGTCGCCTGTAAGTAAAAATCGGCCCCATCACACGTTAATTGACGCATGATGGGGCCGTTCTGGCACGGTTGATACCCTACCTCGATGCGAGGCCAGGCACATGGAAGCAGTACTTGCGGTAACTGACCTTGTGCGTGTCCTCGTAGAAGTAGTATGGGTTGACGACGCGGACGAAATCACCATACCGCTCTACGAACGCCAGATGTGTCGCTTGGACACTCGGTTGTTGCTTGGACTGGTGCTTGAGGGGCTTTGTGCGGATGGCGATATCTAGTCCCTGCTGAGGCCTGATGATGATCTGTTCATCATCCTGCAGAACGCGCTCAATCGTGAGATACCGCGCTTCCAGCGGGTTGGATTCGTAGTCTGCCGTGTCCGCACTCGTGAGGACTACCTGTGAAGCCGGTTCGCCGGAAGCCGCCACGAGGGCGTTTCGCAGGAGCTCGGTCGCCTCATCGGCGTTCTCTTGCTTGCCGGTCAAGTAGATGTCTGGCATGATGTCTCCCAATGGTATGTCGATGTACAAGAATATATAGATTATAACATAATATTAAATATTATGCAACCTTTTACGCATTCAATATAAAACCCCGCTTTTATGGAAGCGGGGTGGTGGCCCGTAGGGCTAGTTACGAACCTGTACCCACAAGCGCTGGGTGCCGGAAGTTCAGCATCGTCACCAGGGGAATGAACTCCCCTGCTTCGTCGAGCTGGCCGTAGGTCTTGTGTTCGTAGGACTCCCGGCTTGGCTTGCCCGCGTGCATTTCGTACTGGTAGAAGAAGTGAGTGACGTCCAATTCTTCTATTTGCCTGGCGTCTGCCGGATGGTGCGCGGTGCCGTTGAGGTCCTCCTGGCGCAGATCGGGAAAGGTGGCCTCGTAGGTGTACGGCCGCATTTTTCTGTTGACCCACTCCAGTGACATACCGTATACGTCGATGAACTGGTAGAAATCAAAAATCCTATAACAATCCTCGATCGCATGAAGCTCCGCGACGTACTCGAGCGTCGTCAGTTGGCCATGAGCATGCGCGTCGGCGATCGTCTTGGTACGTCGCCAAATCAGGCTGTTCAGCTTCTCGTCGTCCATGAAGACGGGTAGCATGCTATGCCCTAGTTCGGCATCGATCCAGTCTGTCATGAGAAGCCGCCGCGAAAAGAGCGCGTGCATATTGCCGTCCGCGCCGAAATACATGCCGCTGAACAAGAGCAGTGACTGCTTGACCCTTTCGACCTCGTCCCCGACGAGCTCGAAGGCTTCGCTGGCAAAATCGTACGTTGAGCCTGCCGGTCGGTAAATAATGTACGTGGTGCCGTATTGGTGCGGCTCCAAACCACCGTTTTCACTGGTCACGGTACTATTTGTAACATCCGCTTCCCTATTCGTCAATTTGGGTACTACGTCCAAAAGTCTTATGGTTCGGTAAGTTTTGATAATTAACATAATATTGCATAATACACACTAATCTGTTAAAGTTATAATAAATAACACGAATGCCTCGGAGGGAAACTTCCGAGGCGTTTTTTATTGCGAGAGGTGCGTATGAAACGGATTTTTATAGGAATTGTTGCCATGGTGACCGCTCTTGCCTACTTGGCGAGCGGTATGCAAGTGGCTTATTCCGAGGCCGTGCCAGCCGAAATGATTGCCGCTCAGCAGGCTGCTAGTGAACGCAGGATGGCCGAAGAAACTACCCGGCAAGCGGCAGTGAAGGCGGCTCAGGATGCAGCAAATGCAGCTATGACTACGGTAGTCACTCCTGTCGTCTCCCCTGCTACCCGCGCCGCTATGCCTACGGTTCAGGGTGATCGATTATCTATGCCTTCGATCGGGCTGGTTGCGTCTATCATACCCGTTGGCCTGACCGCTACCAATAATATCGACGTTCCTGCAGGCAAACAGGTTGGGCGTTGGACCGGTGCAGCAACCCCTGGCATGCCAGGCGCGGTATTCCTCGACGGCCATGTGGACGGCGTGTTCGCGAACCTTTCGCGCGCCGCGGTTGGCCAAACGTTCAGCGTGGTACATGCCGGCCAAACGTTTACCTATAAAATCGTCCATAAAGAAGTCGTGCCGCTCGCCGGAATCGACATGAACCGCGCGCTCAGTACGTACGGCGGTGCCTCCGAAGGCGTGAATATCATGACCTGCGCCGGCCGCTACGTGCCTGCCATAGGCACCTACGACCAACGGCTGGTCGTTTATTCGGTACGCGTGTAAGTTAACTGATTATTGTACGAGCTGCGCCGGCCGTTCCGCTACGGGTTCCGGCTTCGGTTCTTCTTTGGTTGGCGTATCACCGGTCAGGCCTTTGGCGTCGACGAGCTTTTGCAGGTTACGGTCGATGCGCATGATGGCGGCGTGCTGGCGTTGCTTTTGGAAGATGTTCACGATGAAGAAGATGACGATCAAAACGGTCAGGCCTATGCCGACGTAGAACAAAAGCGTCAATATGGGCATGAGCGGTTCGAGCGCCGTAGTGAGCATGGTTGACGGGTCGAAAAGCGGCTGGCTGCCGCCGCCGGATTGGTTTTGGAGTAATTGTTGGAGGTCGAGTTCGGTCATTGCCTTATGATAGCATAACCTGTTCTTTGCGGCCTGTGAGCTATGTCACTTGCCAGTAAGCGTTTGTTAGCGGAGCCGGAGCAAGCCGTCGGCTTCCGGAGTCTTTGGCTTCGGTGCTGACGCAGGCGCAGATTGCGGCGCGTCGTTGCGGCGAACGTTCAGGTTCGAGGAATCGGCCTTCGCGGTGCCTTCTGGGCGCGGACGGCTTTCATGATTGCCGCCACTAGGCTGGCCGTCTTGCGGTCGGCTGTCGCCACTTTCGCTCTTTTTGCGGCGCGAGCGGGTGCGTTTGCGTTTTGGCTTGTCGCCGTCGGCCTGCTGATCGGATGGTCGTTCCGCGCGTTCAGGGCGCGGTTGGTCTGCTGCAGGGGTCTGCTGCTGTTGTTGTGGGGCTGGTGCTTCTGTTACGGGTGCCGCCGGCGCTGCTTGAGCGGGTTGTTGCTGACCAAGCGCGGCCTGCCCTGCTGGCGTGTCGGCTATGAACGTCGGGCGGTTCGGTGTGGTAGCCGCCGGTTTGTCGGCCGGTTTGTCTTGCCGCGGTTGGCGCGGCGCATCGCTACGCGGGCGCTGGCCTGCAGGTTTGGCGCCGGCGTCGATCGGCCATTTTTTTGCCTGCGAGGCGGATTCCAGCCGGGCTCGGCCTTCTTTGTCGTTCGGGTGCGGCGCCGGTTTGAAGTCGGGGTTGCCTGGCCCCTTGCGCTGCAGATGGTCCGGCGGGTTGATCATGTTGTTGATCGAGTTCTCTACCTCTTCGCGAGGCTTGCCGTAAATGCTGCGGGTGTTCTCGATGATAGTGGCGGTGTTGTCGACCTGTGCCGGTGGCAGTTGCAGGGTGCGTGCGCTGAACGCGGGTACCTTCTCGCCGTTAATGACCATGTTGATGATGAAATTACGATTCGCCATTTGCAGCAGGTCGTTGGCTTCGAATTGCGGTTCGAACTGCTTGGCCAGAATCGGCGCGTCGTCCGCGGAAATACGGAAGCTGATCATGGTACCGACGTTACCGAACACGGCGCCGCGGACGGTGTCGGACATTTGGCTGATGTACTGGTTGGCGACGGTCAGGTTCAGGCCGTATTTACGGGCTTCCGAAAGAATCGTCGCGAACGAATCGGTGGCGAAGTTCTGGAACTCGTCCACGTACAGGTAGAACGGACGGCGGTCCTTGATGTCCGGGATGTCGCTGCGGCTCATGGCGGCCAGCTGGATCTTGGTCACCAGGAACGCGCCCAGAATGCCCGAGTTGTCTTCGCCCAGCAGACCCTTCGACAGGTTGACGACCAAGATCTTGCCTTCGTCCATGATCTGGCGAATGTTGAAGGTCGACTTTGGCTGGCCGATGATATTACGGATGATCGGGTTGGCCGTGAAGGCACCTACCTTGTTCAAAATCGGCGCGATGGCTTCGGCTTGGAACTTTTCGGTCCAACTGTTGAACTCGATGGTCCAGAACTGCAGCACCACGGTGTCCTTGCAGTAGCTCAGCGTATCTTTGCGGAAGTTTTTGTCGGTCAGCATGCGCTGGATGTCGAGCATGGTGGTTTCGGGACGGTCAAGCAGCGCCAGGATGGTATAGCGCAGAATGTATTCCAAACGCGGGCCCCAGCTGTTGGCGAACATGCGCTCGAGCACGCCGATGACTTCGGAGCTGATATTGCTCTTCATGTTCGGGTCGGTGACTTCGAGCGGGTTGAAGCCCAGCGGGAACGCCGTGTCGGCTGGGTTGAAGTAAATGACGTCTTTGATGCGGCTGGCCGGAATGAACTTCATGTTGTCGATGGCGAAGTCGCCGTGCGGGTCGATGATGGCATAGCCCTGATTATGGAAGATGTCGCTGAGCGCCAGCAGCGCCAACGTACCGGACTTACCGGCACCGGTCTGGCCGATGATATACATGTGCCTGGAGCGGTCGAAGCGTAACATGCCGAACTGGTGCGTGATGCCGCGGAAGTTGGTCAGGCCGAAGGCGCTGATATTGGCGTCGATAGCGTCGTTGCCCGTGATGATCGGCAGCTTGCTTGGCGGTTCGGCGGTCTTGGTGCTCGCCCATACGATGTTCGGCGTTTCCACGTTGGTGTGTGGCAAGTGGAATACCGACGCGACTTCTTCGA
This sequence comes from Candidatus Saccharimonadia bacterium, assembly GCA_023262335.1. GTDB lineage: Bacteria > Patescibacteriota > Saccharimonadia > Saccharimonadales > Saccharimonadaceae > UBA2112. The sequence goes on from JALRBE010000007.1 coordinate 34,866, forward strand.
TGTTCAGGATGTAGCCTTTGTCGACGAACAGGCGGCCGCGGTACCGTTCGAGGTCTTCTTTTTTGAAGCTGGCACCGGATATTTTGAAGCCGTTCAGGTTGGTGCTGTTGTACTGCTTGAACGTGCCCACGAGCGCTTGCATTTGCAGCTTGGCGCTTTGTTGGTTCTCGCCCAGGTATGCCAGGCGGATTTTTACTTGGTAGCCAAGTTTGGCGGACTTCTTCTCTGCTTCGGCCACGCGCGTTTTGTCGCGCTCGGACAGTTCCTTTGGCGCTGGTGCTCCCCCGGTCCCCTGCTCTGGTGGTTTCCAGAACGCTTCGAGCAGTCCTAATATCCATTTGCCGTCGACCTTGCCGCTCATGAGCGATTCGAGGCCGCTTTTGCCGTTCTTCAGGGTCTTGATCCAGCTTTCGGAGCGCTTGTGCCAATCGTCGGCGATCGGCCGTACGAGCACTTGGATCCACAGCTCTTCGCCGGTGGATTCGAGTTTGGCCAGCGTGCCGGTAATGCCGGCAAGCGGGTCGACTTCGAAGCTTTGGAACGTTTTGATCGGCAAGAATTCGCTGCCGGTCAGCGTGACTTCGCTGGTGTAGACCACGCTGTGGTTGCGTTCGTGCGCCACGTAATCTTCGTCGGCTTCGTGAATCTGCACGGTTGGGTACTGCGCGTAAATCTGGCCTTCCACGAAACTTTGCAGTGATTTTGGCACCCACACGTAAAAGCGGATCTGGCCGTTGACCGACGCGATCTCGAAGCTCAGATGTTCTTGGATTCCCCCGTTCAGCTTGAGCTCTTCTTTGTCGCGGAGGATACCGTGGAGGCTGGCGAACAGCTGCTCGGCGGCCATTTCGGATTTGTCATTCGCCTTCGGGATTTCAAGGATGAGCAGCGTGCTTTCGATGGCTTTGACGGCGTCGATGCGCTGGTAATTGCGCCATGTGAGGTATGCCAAAACAAGCACGACTGGCAGCCAGACGTACCACGAAAGCAAGAACCCGAAGATGGTGGAGATGATTTCCATGTTTTACACTTTTATTGTCGCACCTTGGGCCTCTGTTAGCAAGAAGCATATGGTACTGATCATTAATATAATTATAACATAAAATTATTATATATACAATATTCGGTACTTTCCCTGTCGTCTGTGGAGTGCGCCGTACTTAAAAGATGGCTGTTTCTGTTCTTGTGCGACCAAGAACCAACCCGCTTCTTCTTGCGTCGGCAAAAAGAATCAAAAAGCTCGTCACGCCTCCCTCCTCCGGGCCATCCTTGAATAAAACCTGGTCGCTCGAGAACGCAAGCGGTCCAGAATGATTACTTTAGTTACGGATTCTGGACACCCTCTCGCGAATGACTCCAGGTTTTTATTCTCGGATGGCTCGGGTCGGTGCGGATGTCACGGAGTTAACTGATTATCTACGCGGCAGGACCGCGAATAAAAAATGTTCCATTCAACGAGCGCGGGGCGCTGGTTGAATGGAACATGCTGGGGTCGTTACCTGTCGCGTACGACAGGGGTGACGTGAAAGCGGGTGGTGCCGGTGATATCGACGCACTCGTCGTGCTCGATGCTGCCTTCGGAATGAGGGCAGCAGAAGCCGGCG
>JALRBE010000080.1 GCA_023262335.1 Candidatus Saccharimonadia bacterium
CGAGCGCTACATGGATGACGGCAACGGCGGACTGAGACCGCTACGCGTGCGGGCAATAACCAGCGCCATTCCGGCGGCGGCCCGGCAAAAGATTTACGACGAACTGGAAAAGGGCGATTTGGACGCGCTGACCTACATAGACGTCCTGACCGAAGGTTGGGACAGCCAGCGCGCGAACGTCATCATCAACGCGCGGCCGACGCGTTCACTGGTAGCGGCGCGGCAACGCATGGGACGCATTTTGCGCAACAAGCAGGACGACCGGCCGGCATTGGCCATCGACATCGTGGACACGCTCGCCGCAGGCACGGCACCGCAGGTTTCGATGGCGGACATTTTTGCGGTCGCCAACATAGAAAACGGCAAAGCCGTGGGTGACATTACGCCAGCGCATGCAACGGCCATGGCCGACGTCATACAAGAACTCTACGGCACCTTTGGCAAAGTCGCGACGATCACCAACACGTACACGCAGTACGTCGCCATGCTCGAAGCCCTGCCGCAGATTTCGCGCGGGCAAGCCGCCATAAAGCAAGACGGCAAAGTGCGCACGTTCGCCAGTGCCGGCCGGTTGTTCACGCGCTTGAACGTCGACAGCTTCGCACTGGAGCACCTTAAAGCGAACTACGATATTGAAACCCGCATGGCTCGGCGCCATTTTGAAGCCGTGGAAGCGTACGACGAAGACCAAGTGCAAGCCAGCCTGGCGAACTTGCCGAACGCGGTCCACACCGGCCAGGGCCTGCGCGTGGGCGACACGTCGTACGTCAGCCTTACCGAAGTCATGGCGATCGCGAACCGCACGCACAGTTTTGTTGAACCGTCGTATAAACAAGTAGAAGACCTGGCGCACGAGCTCGTCAGAACGCCAAAAGATGTGCACTTCACCAAGCGGTTCCGCGCACGCACGCACCGCGGCACCATTCTGTACACCTGCCAAACCATGGTGTCGATCGAAATAGGGCAGGCGATCGTCGCGGCGCTGCGCGACCAATAAGCTCTAGTGAATATACGGTGCTTGCCGCAGGTTTTCGCGCGAGACGATTTGGTCTACCATCGCCCTGGCTACGGCACGCCGGCTCACGAGCGCCCACGGCGCAGGCCGATGATTATCGAGCAAGTAGCCGGTTGATCGTGCGTTCGTCATGACAGGCGAGCGAACGACCGTCCAATCCAAGCGGCTTTGGCGCAGCAATTCGACATGCCGCTCGCCGTCGCGTAGCACTTTGCCGCCAATCATGATGAGCATAGCATGCGACACGCGGTGCAAAAGCGACATGTCGTCATCCGCGACCCGCGCGTCGGCACCGGTGAGCGAAACGACCCGTTTGATGCCGAACCGCTCGGCGACAGGCACGACGTTCGTCATGGCGGCGGCCAAAACGTCCTTGTAGGGTGTGCCCCAGCTAGAAAGCGTACTCACCACGACATCGGCTCCGGCGAGCGCCGCTTCGACATCGGCCCGATTATAAACGTCACCTTTGACAACGCGCAGGCGAGAGTGCTCGGGCAACTCATGGTTGCCATGCACGAACGCCGTCACCGCATGGCCGTCGGCGAGCGCATCGGCCACCACCAAACTACCGACCTTGCCGGCAGCTCCTAATACGACGACGTTCTTTGCAGCCTTCATCCTACAAGTATAGCAACCATCGCCATGCGAAAGGAAAGCCCCGAGGGGCT
>JALRBE010000081.1 GCA_023262335.1 Candidatus Saccharimonadia bacterium
GCTTGCCCTTGATCATATCTGCCAGGGACTTCAGAGGACGCTTGTTGGAACCGGTGATGGCGCGGCCACGACGACCGTTGTCCAGCAGCGCGTCGACGGCTTCCTGCAGCATGCGCTTTTCGTTGCGCACGATGATGTCCGGCGCGTGCAGTTCGAGCAGGCGCTTCAGACGGTTGTTACGGTTGATGACGCGACGGTACAGGTCGTTAAGGTCGCTGGTCGCGAAACGGCCACCGGTCAGTTGGACCATCGGACGAAGGTCCGGTGGGATCACTGGCAGAACGGTCGTCGTCAGGCTGCTCGGCTTGATACCGGCAGCGAACATGCCCTCAAGTACCTTGAGGCGCTTGAGCAGCTTCTTCTCGCGCTGGCCTTTGGCGCCTTCGACTTCTTCGCTGAGCTGCTTGATAAGAACAGGCAGTTCGATTTCGTCGAGGAGCGCCTTGAGCGCGGTACCGCCCATGCCGACGGTTACGATTTCTTCGTACTCTTCTGGCAGGTTGCGGTAATCGGTCTCGTTCATGAGCGAGGCTTTGACAAGACTGTCAAGCTGCGCCTTCTTCACGTTGTAGCTTTCGTTCAGCTCTTCCGTCTCGCGGGACATCGCTTCGGCGAGCGCCTTGACGTCGGCGCCTTCGGCTTCGGCCTCTTTTTCGTAGCGGATTTTGATCGCGACGCGGCCCGCTTCGGTCTCGGCTTCAAGATCAGCTAGGAACTTCTCGCGCTTTTCGTCGTCGACGGCAAGTACGATGTAGCTTGCGAAGTACGCGACGCGCTCGAGGTTACGAACGGTAATGCCGAGCAGCAAGCTCATGGCGCTTGGCGTGCCACGCATGAACCAGATGTGCGCCACAGGAGCGGCAAGGCTGATGTGACCCATTCGCTCGCGGCGAACGATCGACTTGGTAACGAGTTCGCCGTTCTTGTCGACGGCAGCTTCCCTTGAGCGGACGCCCTTGAGCTTGCTGTCGTGCGGGTTGATATCCTTTACCGGTCCGAAGATGCGCTCGCAGAACAGGCCATCTCGCTCCGGCTTTTGGGTGCGGTAGTTAATCGTTTCAGGTTTGGTAACTTCGCCGTGGCTCCATTTCAGGATATCCTCGGGGCTTGCGACCGCTAGGCGGACCGCATCGAAGTCAGCGATACCTGTGCCAGCAACAACTCGCGACATATTACACCTCCTCCTTGATTTCTTCAATTTCATCGATGTCCTGAACGCTGAGGCCTTCTTCTTCGAGATCGAGCTCGTCGGCTTCGTCAAGGACGGTTTCTACTTCGTCGTCATCCAGAATCGGCACGGCAGGAACGGTTTTGTCCGCAGGACCGGCTTCAGCGATGATCTCTTCGGCGTCGATGATGATGTCATCGCCGCTGTCGCTTTCGTCGAGCAGGTCGACACGAAGACCAAGGCCTTGGAGTTCTTTCACGAGGACGTTGAACGATTCAGGCAGTTTCGGACCGACGATCGGTTCGCTCTTGATGATCGATTCGTACGCCTTTGCGCGGCCGTACACGTCGTCGGACTTCACGGTGAGGAGCTCCTGGAGGATGTGGGCCGCGCCGTAGGCCTCGAGCGCCCAGACCTCCATCTCGCCGAAGCGCTGGCCA
>JALRBE010000082.1 GCA_023262335.1 Candidatus Saccharimonadia bacterium
TTTTCATCTCCGCGTCGCCGCGACTATCGCCGATAAACCCATAATAGCTATCGGCATATTCGGGCGAGTCCGCCGTTACGAACCGTCCCGCCCGCGATAGCAGAAAATGAAACGGAATATTGTTATCCGCCAAATACTTGTGATCCGCCTCGCGAAAACAGCGCGCCGTGCAGATGATGACGGTATGGCCTTCCGCGTAGTAGCGACGCATTACGTCCGCCAGCGGAAGCAACGTGTCGGCGGCAATTTTTTCGTCCGTACAGTTGGCGAACCAATACGCCATATCAATCGAGCCATCCGGTCCATTGCGGTAGCGATGCGCCGTGTCAATGACGGTTCCGTCAAGATCAAAAATGAAAATCATGCTGTGGGCTCCTTTCATCCCGTTTCCTGTTACCTATATAAGCGCGACCAAACCGCATTGCAAGCACAAAATAAAAATCTTTTCGCTTGACACCGCCCCGATTTTACTGCTAAAATCGGCGCCAATGGCGTGTTACCGAAGTAACACGCCACCGGGAGGAAACTTAATCCGCGCAGGGGTCAGTCACGACCGGAACGTCACCCCGAAACATGACGTTTGCCGAATGAAGGTCCAGACCGCCGCGCGTGTTAATCTCGCGCAAGAGATTGGCGACCTGTTCCAGATAGCGAGACGCCAGCCGAATGAACGGATTTTCGCTAGGCCGTTGCGTGATAGCCGCGCGAAAGTATTCGTTTGCCTTACAATCGCCGTAGCGACCGGGCATGGGCGTTTCCGGGCGTTCGGTCAGACGTTCCAGAATGTAAATCGTCTTACCGGCCCAAACCCCCGAATAATAGACTTTCGGCAGATGCGGATTGTTGCGGTTGCGGCGAACCGCGTCGATGAAGCGAGCGTAACCGCTATCAGTGCCGCGCACGACCTTGATAACGCGCTTGTCGTCGATTGCATAGACAATCGAGTAAGCGCCGGAACCGATGCGCTCGATACCGCAAACCGTTTCCATCGACTGACACTTGACGATGACTTGACCGTCAGAGTAAGGCTCAATCGAAGTCAAGTCCAGAAACTTGCCCGGATTGGTGTGCCAGTCGATGAACGCTTTGCGAAGCGCCGAAAGTCCGCGCGGGGCACGTTCCGTCTTTACGGGTTCCGCCGCAACGGG
>JALRBE010000083.1 GCA_023262335.1 Candidatus Saccharimonadia bacterium
CCGTGATTTAGAATCTGCTCTTCAAATTCCTGATCATAAAATCTCTTGGGCAATTTATGAAAATCTGGGGGAAAATGAGGCTAAATTTTACACATTTTATGCCAAAGAAGGAGATTCACTGTACACAAGTATTGTGATTCCAAAAATTTCAGGATTGGAAGATTACTCACCCACTATCTTTCTTGTAAAACCTGAAATGAATTCTGATGGTACACAAAACAATGACTCACTTCAAAATTTAGGGCGTTTTGCATATGAGGGAAATTATCCAGGATATGAATTCTATGAGCCATTTGGACAAGTGACTTATTGGGAGAGACAAGAAGTAAGCTTTGAAATTCCATCTGATGGAAATTATTTCATCATTGTATCTGATGAAAAGAATCAAAGTGGCAAGTATAGTTTAGCTGTTGGAACAATTGAGGACTTTTCAGGTTCTGACTTTGTGACAATTTTACCAAAAGCTTGGTTTGATACAAAAATTTTTGTCAATGACTATGTTTCATTAGCAATTTTCTTTTCAATTCTTGGTGGAATTTTATTTCTAATTGGACTGGGAATTAAAAGAAAAATTAGAAAAAATTAGTTCAAGTTTAATGGAATAAGACCATTACCCCATGGTTCACTAATTCTAAATGAATATTGTTTTGATGGGTCGTATTCAAAAGTAGTACCACCGTAACCAATGTTTGGTCCAAACATCATGTTAAAGATGTATGAAGTTCCTGGTTTAATTACAATCTGTCCTGATACAAAGTCCATACCTGCATACTTGAATGCTTTTTGTCCGTCCCAGATATCATAACTGCATACTGCAGGTCCAGAGCATTTCAAAGTTACATTGTCATTTCCATTGTTCTCAGCCAACATTCTTAATCTTAGCATTGCTTGACCTGTTTGACTAATTTCAAATTCGTTTCCAGAGTTTCCAATACCTGCATAGTAAAATGTAATTG
>JALRBE010000084.1 GCA_023262335.1 Candidatus Saccharimonadia bacterium
GTATTAATTCCTACTACCTCTCCTCTCAAATTTAATAATGGTCCTCCTGAATTACCAGGATTAATTGCAGCATCAGTTTGAATTACATCTGGGATGGAATATCCTGAACCTGATGGCAATAATCTTCCAATTTGACTCACAATTCCTGAAGTCATTGAACCTGATAATCCAAATGGATTACCAATTGCTGCAATTTGTTCTCCAACTTTGAGATTTGAAGAATCTCCTAATAGCATTGGGTGTAATGATGATAAATCGGCACCTACCTCAATTACTGCAATGTCTGTATATTCATCAGAACCTACAATTTCTGCATTATATGATCTTCCATCCAAAAATGTAACTATAACCTTCTTTGCCTCATTGACAACATGAGCATTTGTAATGATGTGACCTTTTTTATCAAATACAAATCCAGAACCAACTGCACCAGATTCCGTATCTCCATCATCTCTTATCACATTAACTCGAACAACACCTGGCTCTGATTTTTCAAAAATCTCAATTAGTGATAATTCGCCAGTGTATTTTTTAGGCTCTTCAATAGCTGTTACTGTGGGAAAATTGTTTGATTCAAAAGAAGTTTGAGGTTGTTCAATTGTAAGATAAGCTGTAAATACCGCTAAAACTAAAACCGCACCAATTATTCCTCCAAAAAGTACACCATTTTTTTCCATGAATTAAATTGCTAAATAGCGTCTAAAAGGATTACTCTAAAATATTGATTGAAGTTGGTAAGTGTTCTTTCATTGAATAACTTCTCCCTCTCCATGAAACTGATGATGATTTTTTTGCATATAGTAATCCTGTTAGAAATGCCAAAACTACAACTAAACTACCAATCGGTGCAAAAATAGCATCTCTGAATCTTAATGCCAGACCCATCTTAGCCTCAATTGTACCTCCT
>JALRBE010000085.1 GCA_023262335.1 Candidatus Saccharimonadia bacterium
ATGCGACTTCGGCGAGGTAATCGACCCGCCCACGGAGGACGTGACCGCCCATGTGCTGGAGGCGCTCATGGCATGCGGCGTGCCGCCCGGCCACCCCGCGGTGCGCGCGGGCGTGGCGTACCTGCGTGCCACGCAGCGCGACGACGGGTCGTGGTGGGGGCGCTGGGGCGTGAACCATGTGTACGGCACGGGCGCGGTGCTGCCCGCGCTCGCGGCGTGCGGCGTGGACATGTCGGAGCCCTGGGTGCGGCGGGCGGTGGAGTGGCTGGCGGCGCGCCAGAACGCCGATGGCGGCTGGGGCGAGGACATCGAGAGCTACCGCGACCCCTCCCTCGCCGGGGTGGGGCCCTCAACCGCGTCGCAGACCGCCTGGGCCCTGATCGGGCTGATGGCCGCAGACCGCGGCAACCCGGCGATCGACCCGGGCATCGCGTGGCTGGTGCGCGAACAGCAGGATGATGGCGGATGGCACGAGGATGCCTTCACGGGCACCGGGTTCCCGCTCGACTTCATGATCAAGTACCACTACTACCGCCTGTACTTCCCGGTGATGGCCCTCGGCCGGTACGCGGGATGACCACGCGGGCACGGCACGCGGCCGCGGAGGAGATCGCCCGCGGCCACGACGAGAACTTCCCGGTGGCGTTCCTGCTCGCACCGGGCGATGTGCACTGGCAGGCGATCAACGTCACGGGCAGCGAAACCTACCAGTGGCGCGCCGGTTCGACCTATGTCGCGAACCCGCCGTACTTCGAAGGCATGACGATGACGCCGCCGGGGATCCGCCCGATTAGCGGCGCCAAGGTGCTGGGCATGTTCGGTGACTCCATCACCACCGACCACATCTCGCCGGCCGGTTCCATCGCCGGAGCGAGCC
>JALRBE010000086.1 GCA_023262335.1 Candidatus Saccharimonadia bacterium
AAGCCGCAGGCCGTCGACAACCTCGACGAGATCATGGACTCCTTCGACGGCTTCATGGTCGCGCGCGGCGACCTCGGCGTGGAGCTGCCGCTCGAGGACGTGCCGATCGTGCAGAAGCTGATCGTCGAGAAGGCGCGGCGCAACGCCAAGCCGGTCATCGTCGCCACCCAGATGCTGGAGTCGATGATCTCGGCCCCGCGCCCGACCCGTGCGGAGGCGTCCGACGTCGCCAACGCGGTGCTCGACGGCGCCGACGCGGTGATGCTGTCCGGCGAGACCAGCGTGGGGGAGTACCCGATCCAGACGGTGCGCACGATGGCGCGCATCATCGAGTCCACCGAGGACCACGGCCTGCCGCGCATGGCCGCCTACACGTGGAAGGCGAAGACGCGCACCGGCATCATCTGCCGCGGTGCCTCGCAGGTGGCCGAGGCGATCGACGCGCGCTACGTCGTCGCGTTCACGACGATCGGTGGATCCGCCCGCCGCATGTCGCGCTACCGCTCGCACATCCCGGTCATCGCGTTCACGCCCGACCCGATGACACGCAACCAGCTCGCGCTCACCTGGGGCGTCGAGACGTTCCTGGTGCCCGAGGTCAAGCACACCGACGAGATGGTGCTGCAGGTCGACAAGCGGCTGCTCGAGGTCGCGCGGTGCTCGCACGGCGACGAGGTCGTCATCGTCGCCGGCGCCCCGCCCGGCATCCCCGGCTCGACCAACGCGCTGCGCATCCACCGCATGGGCGACGCCATCAACCGCGTCGTGCCTGCGTACGAGCACCCCGCCGAGGAGGGCTGAGCCCGGCGACGACGTTCGACGCGCGGGTGTCGGCGGGTGGACGTACGGTGGGGACATGACTGAATCGAACACGT
>JALRBE010000087.1 GCA_023262335.1 Candidatus Saccharimonadia bacterium
TCGGGTGAAGCCAAGCCAATGCGGATGGCATCAAAATGCTCGTCCGGTGTGAACTGCTTGAACAGGTCCAGAAGTGATTTCATGAGACTCTTCCTTTTATTAATCTAGCAGGGGTTCAAGAACGCTCGAGTTCAATGTCGAGACCCAAGGAACGAATTTCCTTGACCAAGACGTTGAAGGATTCGGGCATGCCGGCACTGATGGTGTGTTCGCCTTTGACGATGCTTTCGTACACTTTGGTACGACCTTGCACGTCGTCGGACTTGACCGTGAGCATCTCTTGCAACACATAGGAGGCACCGTAAGCTTCCAAAGCCCACACCTCCATCTCGCCGAAACGCTGGCCACCGAACTGGGCCTTGCCGCCCAAAGGCTGCTGCGTGACCAGTGAGTAAGGACCTGTAGAACGGGCGTGCATTTTGTCGTCGACCAAGTGGTGCAACTTCAAGAAGTGCATGTAACCGATGGTGGTGGGACGCTCGAAAGCTTCGCCGGTACGGCCATCAAACAAATGCGCTTGGGTGCGAGTGGCTGTCAAACCTTTGCGAGCCGCCAACTCGTCTGGGTATGCCAGTTTCAACATGGCGCGAATTTCTTCTTCCGCAGCGCCGTCGAACACGGGCGTGGCGAATGGCAAACCACCTTTGAGGTTTTCTGCCATGGCCAAAACGTCTTGGTCAGACAACTGCGACAAGTCTTCTTTGCGGCCGATGCCGTTGTAGAGTTCTTCGAACAACTTGCGGAACT
>JALRBE010000088.1 GCA_023262335.1 Candidatus Saccharimonadia bacterium
TGCACACTGCTCAGGCCTGGAAGCCAAGCTGAAGGCTGCCGAGGCGGAGCACCAGGCACTCTTGAAGGAGTTGGGGATCGCGCCGCCGGCACCAGCGGCGGCCCATGGCGATCACGGCCATGAGCACAAGACGGATGCTCAGCCGGAGAAAAAGCAATAGACGTCGTGTCGTCAACCTCCTCAGCTAACCAGGCCGACAATTCGCAGGTTCGGTTGGCATCTAATTCTGATAGTCCACTCTGACACTGGAAGGAACTCCTGATGAAACAACTCCTCTTGTCGACGATTCCCCTCGCAGTCGCGGCCATCGTGATTGCCGGTTGCAGCGGGACATCAACCGCACCGACGCAATCTGGCAATTCCAGCGCTTCGTCGGATACACACAATCATGCAGACCACGACCATGGAACCGCCGGTTCAGACATGGAGAAGATGAAGGCGGAACTGGCGAAGTTGTCGCCTGAAGATGCCGCATCCGCCGAGAAGCAGCACTTCTGTCCTGTCAGCGGGGAGATGCTCGGTTCGATGGGTGCCCCGATCAAAGTCGATGTAAATGGAGAGTCCGTCTGGATCTGCTGCGACGGCTGCAAGCAGAAAGTTCTCGACAACCCGGATGAGTACCTCGCCAAGATCCACAAGGAGTAGTTGGGATCGAGCGACTGAAAGCACCGCACATCAGTTGGTAATGTGCGGTGCTGTGCCGCTTTCAATAAGGCATCGTTGACCATGACCAACCGATC
>JALRBE010000089.1 GCA_023262335.1 Candidatus Saccharimonadia bacterium
CAGTTCGTCTACCGCGCGCATGCGCTGGACAAGGTGGAGATGGTGGCGCGCATCCTGCAGGCCGAAGGCCGCGGCGCCACAATGATCTTCACCCGCACCAAGCGGACCGCGCAGAAGGTGGCCGACGAACTCGCCGAGCGCGGCTTCAAAGTCGGCGCGGTGCACGGCGACCTCGGACAGGTCGCACGGGAGAAGGCGCTCAAGGCGTTCCGCGCCGGCGAGGTCGACGTGCTGGTGGCCACCGACGTCGCCGCCCGCGGTATCGACATCGACGACATCACCCACGTGATCAACTACCAGATCCCCGAGGACGAGCAGGCCTACGTGCACCGCATCGGCCGCACCGGCCGGGCCGGCAAGACCGGTATCGCGATCACCCTGGTGGACTGGGACGAACTGGACCGCTGGGCGATGATCAACACCGCACTCAAGCTGGACTGCCCGGACCCGGCCGAGACCTACTCCAACTCCCCGCACCTCTACGAAGAGCTGGGTATCCCGGCCGAGGCCGGCGGCACCATCGGCGACGCCCGCAAGGCGCAGGGCACCCGACCGCCGCGCGATCGCGCCGCCGAGAAGCAGGACCGTCCCGCGCGAACCCGCTCGCGTCAGCGCACCCGCGGCGGAGCATCCGCCACCGGTCACACCGAGAAGCCGGCAGTCGACGCCGACACGTCAGCCGGCCCGGCCGCCGAGGGTTCCGGCAGCGGCCGTC
>JALRBE010000008.1:0-24063 GCA_023262335.1 Candidatus Saccharimonadia bacterium
AACCACCAGCGCCACGCCGACAAGCCCACCACGCACGACTACAGCAATGCGCTCAGCATCGCGTCGCTTGCCGTCATGACCGTCCACGACCTGGAAAGCCTGGCTGTCATTCCCTGAGGAACCCCAGCCCTGCCGCCGAACACTACGTTCGCGGCAGGGCTTTTTGATTGCTTTTGAGCGATTTTGATTGTATTATACGTAAATCAAGCCCGCTACCGCAAAGGACGTGCATGCGTACATTTCTTCGACGACACCCCAAAAGCACCTCGCCGCGAACGGCACCGCTCGTTACCCGCGAAGGCAAGAACGCGATCATTCACGACGCCGCACAGCCGGCCGAAGACATCGCCAACGGCATCGCAAGAATCGCCAAGCTGGTCACCAGCTTCCGCTCGCAGGGCAGTCCGGTCATCATGCTGGCGCTCGCCGACAAACCGATCAACCCGCAAAAGTGGGCCGAGATCAATGCACGCCTTGCTGAAGAAGCGGCGGCGAACGGATTGGTCATTGCCATTCCGCCCGCTGCAACGCAACCCTGCGTGCAGGCCGCGTACACCGTGACGGAGCCGCGAACGAAAGGAGTCAAGCAATGCGCCGAAGATGGCTAAGCGATGCCGTTCGCCGGATTCGCCGAAACGAAGCCGGTCGCCATGCGAGCTGGGTCTTTATACGGAGCGACGGATGGTCGGGCTACTTTGCAACCGACGACCCGGAGCTAGTCGCGGACCATGTGTTACACGCGGCGAGCTTCGTGGCGCCAACGCTCGACGTCGGCACCACGTTCACGGTTTCGCTGACCGGCAAGTCCGGGTCAAAACGCGACCTCGACGAAAGCGTTTGGCTGTCACTCATCGAGCAGTCGTACTTTGTCGAGCTGACGAACGTGCTGTCGCTGCCGCAAAAAAGCGGCGCGGTCGAAAGCGTTTATACGTTCCGCAAACGGCAGCCGCTTCGCGCTGCCATGTAGCAAAGCCCCGCTCACGCGGGGTATTAAATTGCCTTTATTAGCTTTTCATTGTACAATACTATTACCTTCAACAGAGTGGAGTACCTTCATGCCCGTCGAGCTCGCCGTTTGCCGCAAACCAGCATTCGTCATCAACTCGTTCGTCGCTCACGGCGAAACGAACCGCTTTGATGACACACGAGTAAACGTTACGTTCGAAGATGGGACAGAACAGCTATTCAAAGCCCATCACGCTTTTCCGCACAAGACCCGTCTCGTCGTCGACGAAGAAGTGATGTCGGCAGACCTGCTGAACGTCGTCAGCGGCGCGATCTACAAGCAGCAGTGGCAGCGCCAAAGTCTCTTCAAGGAAACCGGGCTTCCAATCGAGCAGGCCTACATCAACACGAGCGACTACCGCAAAGCGCTCGGGTTCGAAACGGAGGACCTCCGGCACATCGAGGTAGGCAGCTATCTGTTCCTCTACTTGGCCGAAGTCACCCCGACGGACCTGCCCATCGACACCGATCTTCTTTTGGAAACGAACATCGAACTCGGGCCGGTCGCTGACGTCGAACTGCTTATCGAGCCCGCTACCGGCTAAGACCGCACCCCACACCCGTGGGGTTTTTATTTTGCGTAGTAGTCTGCCAAAAACCGCTCTTTGAACTCGTAGAACGTGCCATTGGCAATGCTGGCACGGATGTCGTCAACCAACCGCACGATGAAGCGGATGTTATGGATGGTCGCGAGCGTCTTACCAAGCATTTCGCCGGTCTGGAACAAGTGGCGCAAATAGGCACGGGTGAAGTTTTGACAGGTATAGCAATCGCAGTCGTCGTCGAACGGTCTGAAATCGGCCGTAAATTCCTGCCGACGAATGTTCACGCGGCCATGTTTGGTATACAGTGCGCCGTTACGGCCAACTCGGGCAGGCGACACGCAGTCGAAGGTATCGGCGCCGTTTTCGATGCACGCGAATATGTCGTCGGGCTCGCTGATGCCGAGCATATGGCGCGGTTTGCCTTCGGGTAGCTCTTCGTTCATCCAACGCACGATCTCGCCGATGCGCGACTTTTCGAGCGCGCCGCCAAGGCCGTAGCCGTCAAAATCCATATCGCCCAAAAACTTGGCCGATTTGCGGCGCAGGTCTTCGTAGTTGGCGCCCTGAATGACGCCGAACAGCGCTTGCGGTGGCCGATGCGATCGCTCCTCGTTCAATCGCTGATGTTCGGCCAAACTGCGTACCGCCCACGGATGCGTGCGGTTGTCCAGGCTCCCTACCTGATACGCGTAGTCGTGGTGCAGCGTCGTCAGCTCGTCGAACGCGAAGGTAATGTCGGCGCCGATGCCGTGCTGGATCTGCATGCTGAGTTCGGGAGTGAACCGGTGCGTGTCGCCGCTCAGGTGCGACTTGAACGTCACGCCGTCGTCGTCGATCCAGGCCAGCTTGTCTTTTTTGCGCGTCACGTTGGCTTCGCCGTCACCGGTCATGTCGATCACTTTTTTGAACCCCACGCCAAGGCTCATCACCTGGAACCCGCCGCTGTCGGTAAAGGTCGTTTTGCTCCAGCGCATGAATTCGCCGAGGCCTCCTGCTTGGTCGATCAGTTCGTGGCCAGGGCGAAGGAACAGGTGGTAGGCGTTCGCTAGCGCAGCCTGCGCGCCGGTAGCCTCGAGCTGCTCGGGGGTCAGGGTTTTGAGAGCCGCTTGGGTAGCCACGGGTATGAACGCCGGCGTTTGAATGGTGCCGTGCGGAGTGGTTATGGTGCCGGTGCGCGCCAAGGCGCCGTTAAGGCGGTGGTGAATTTCGAATTCGAGGGCTTTTGTCATCTGTATGATAGTAGCATATTTTTGACATATATATGTTTACATGTTCATTCATTTCTCATCAATTAAAACCTTTAGAAATCATAAGTATTATTGACATTTTATAGTTTTTATGCTATAATGAAATTATGACAATGTCGATCGAACGAACCGCACCGCAAACGACGGAACCGACCCCTGTTACAAAGGGCCATTTGGCGCACGCAGCCGAACACTTGCTACAGCAACATGAACTGCTCGGCGATGACCAAGCATACGCGATAGCGCTGCTACTTAAAGGATATATTGAAAAGCACGGCGACACCGCCCATGCGCCAGAAGAACATCCTGCCGCGCCTCAAGCGACTAGCCTCGACACACCAGCTCCTGCGGCTCTGCCGGAACTAGAAATCATCGACCAAGACCTTGAGCACATGAACACGCTAACAATCGCCGATTCCGAAGAAAACCTTTACTTTGAACAGCCACGCGACGCGATAGGCGAGATCGAGGGCATTTCGCGTTTGAACCAAGAAATCCAAAGTACTTTTGCCGACCTTGTTCGCGCATTCAATACGAAGATTCCACAAAAAAGCAAAATGTCGATAGGCCATGGCAAAACCGAGTGGGATTTCGAGCAAATAGTCGACAAACAGCCGTGGAGCTACGCGTTCGAAGCCGAATACAAACGCGGTAGGGAGCGCAATGAGCTGACTGCCGTGACGATGCGGTTTGGCCACAAACTACCTGACACACCGACAAAACACACGCTTAAGCTTGATATTAGCAATGGCTTTATTGCTGGAGTTACGCTCAGCAAAGACAAGACTGACTTTTCAACCAAAGGCATGACGGACGCGGAATTGCGAAAACACATTGCAGAGTATTCTGGCATCAGTGGAGGCACTCGTGGAGATGAAGGTACTTATTATGGCTCTTATAGGGATGATGCTTTTGGTGGAAATAACATTTACAGCCGCCATCGAGCATACGGGAACGCCGTAACTCATCGTCTGACTATTAACCCTTTACAAACGAACTTCGACTCAACGGCAGTAGGCATAAACGGATCAATCTACGGCTCCGTAAAACGCCGCTTTAACGGCTCCTCTAACAGTTTTGACGTAGAGTACACCGACCAGACGAATACCGTCACGATCGACACGGATGCCATGCCGGCCGATCACGCAGTGATATTCGCAAAAGCCGTCGCTGGTCTCATACCAACCCGCAAGCTCGACGTTTAACATTGTAAAAACGACAAATCCCATTGCCGCGCGACGAGCATAAGCGCATAATATATATAGCTATGTGAGTACTGGCTGCGAGGTCTTTCCACCCACAAGCTTTATATACAATCGTCGTTACCAAACGGCTTATCAGCTACAAAGGCGCTACAACGAATCAAGCGGTAGAATTCGTCAGCCCAAGTAGTTCCCCAATAAAATCCGCAACTGGCCATCTGCCGGTTTTTACCTATATCTAAGCATTTATCCTAAAGGGGAATACGGAAATGAAGAATCTACTCAACGTACCAGTCAACATCATCAGCATGGGCTTCGGCCGCGACCTGCGCGCTATACCACGCCGCATGGAGTTCGAAGGCCAGCAGATCGACTTCGTCGACAACGGCTTGAGCACGACGATCCGCCACGGCGACCGGATCGCGCAGATTTTGGCGCTCACTGACGGCCAGCGCACCTTCCGCCTGCGCAGCGACAACCATGGCGGCAGCTGGACACTCCTAAGCATCGCCTGACCACGCTGCCAAACGAAAACGCGCCCGGATACCTGTTACGGTACCCGGGCGCTTTGGCTTAGAAGGAACGAACCATGACGCGCAGCGTGTATAGCAGCACGCTTGCCGGCCCTGCGGTCACGCTCGGTTCTGGTACCTGTATGCCGGCGGCTGCCAGGCGGTCGTTCCGGCGCATGAGCGCCAAGCCTGCGGAAAATGCGACGGCTCTCGCGGCCGTGGTTCTGCTCATGAAAACTCCTGTTCAGTAGCGATGTGAGCAGCAATACTATAAGCATTTTTGCAGTTTAAGTCAAGTATTTACAGCGGCCGACGAGTCATATATAACATAAGTACCATGAGCGAAACACAAAGGGAGCAAAAAGACTGATATGGAGCGGCGCAAAAAGGCAGCAAACACGGCGCCTTTTTTGCCCCCGGTCGAACTGCGCCAACCAGAGTTCCGCGATCCGAAGTCCAGGTCGTTCCAAAAACTCGAGACGCCCGTAACTGCCATAGGCTTGGTCGACACGCCGAAACTGCTCAAACTCGTGAAGGGAACGCTGAACGCCGCGTACCATTGGCCGTCTCAACTGGACGACGAACACCACTTGCTATGGCCGAACCGGCTCTACAAGACCGACGAGCTGCAAGCGTTTCGCAACCTGCAAATAAACAAGAAGGATTGGCCGCGCATTTTTCACGGATGGGCACATGCGGTAACGGCGCCGCCGAGCATTCCACCCGTCGATACGTTGCATTACATACCCAAGTTCCAAGAAGCCGTGAACGACGCCTCGGGCTGCGTGAAAATAGGCAAGATGCTCACCAGGAACCCGGACATGAACGAAACCAGGCTATATGACAGGCTTCATGAGCTCCTGGACGTGTACAACCAATCGTTCGAAATCATAGAAAACCTACCGGCCGAATACCAGCTTGTCGACCCGAGCGAATTCAAGGCGGAAACCGTCCACGAGATGCTGACCGTCAGCGGGCAGCTCGGAAGACTCGCGACGGTGTCGAGCGTCGGCGCTGCCACGCGCTACATTCGGCAAGCTACCCACGCGCCGCTCAAGCCGGTCGCCGACGCCGCCTAAGCTTGCCGCACAACGCTATTTAAGGTATAGTAATAACATGAATACCGCATTGCAAGCCATCGGTTGCGTCGACAGCGCCACCGACATCCTGGGGAACAAATGGACCCCTCAGTTGCTGCGGTATTTTCTGAACGAAGAATCTGTTCGGTTCTGCCAAATCCAAGACCTCGTGGGCGGTATCAATCCGCGCACGCTCTGCGCCCGGCTCGACCAACTCGAACAGCAAGGAATCATTGTCAAACAGCCGGCGGCAACGGGCAGTCGTAGCGAATACACGTTAACGGAAAAGGGCCGGGATTTGCTTCCGGTACTCCAGTCGATGGAAGACTGGAGTACCAAGTATCCGGTTCCTCTCTCCGCTTAACTTCAGAGTATTTTCAGGAAGGGGGAGTATTCTAAAAATCATGAGAATTTTAGTTGTTGAAGATGAGCACAAGATAGCCCGTGCGATTGGGAGAGCCTTAGAGCAAGAAAGTTACGCCGTCGATACGGTGTACGATGGCGACGAAGGCTACGCGATGGCGACGACCGAACCGTACGACCTTGCGATCATCGACCGCATGATTCCCGGCGATTACGACGGCATCGCGATTGTCAAGGCAATGCGCGACGCCAAGATCCACACGCCGGTCTTGCTACTGACCGCGCTCGGTAGCACCAGCGACAAAACCAAAGGCCTGGACAGCGGCGCCGACGATTACCTAGTAAAACCGTTCGCGCTCGAAGAGCTGCTGGCCCGTGTCCGCGCGCTGCTCAGGCGCCCGGCCGAACAAAAGGGTACCGTCCTTAAGGCGGACGACCTCGAACTTGACACCGTGACGTTCAGCGTGACGCGCGGCGGCAAGGACATCCCGCTGACCAGCAAGGAGTTCGCATTGCTCGAATACCTGCTGCGCAACCAAGGCAGGCCGTCCAGCAAAGAGACCATCGTGGCACACGTTTGGGATTACGACGCCGACATTTTGCTCAATACCGTGGAAGTCTACATAAAGTACCTACGCGCCAAAGTCGACGAGCCGTTCGAAAAGCCGCTTATCAAGACCGTGCGCGGCTTCGGCTACAAAATTGAAGCCTAATCTCAGACTCGCTCCTGTACTATAGGACTATGTTTCATTCAGCAGTGCTCCGACTGACAGGCTGGTACCTGCTCATTCTGATGGCCATCAGCCTTCTGTTCAGCGTGACGATCTACAACGTGACCACCAGCGAGGTGCGCGACCGCCTGAACGATTTTCAGACACGCGTGCAGCAACCGGGTTCGGTACCAAACCAGAATTTCGACCCCCGGTTGTTTTCGGCGTTCCGTAACAACCAGCGTGACATGGCGAACAGGAACATTTGGATCATGCTGGTCTACGTCAACCTGATCATCCTATTCGGCGGCGGAGTACTAAGCTACCTGCTAGCCAGGCGGACGCTCGGACACATCGAGCACGCGCACGAAGCCCAGTCGCGGTTCGTCAGCGACGTCAGCCATGAGCTGCGCACGCCGCTTGCCGCAATGAAAGCAGAGCTTGAAGTCGCGCTGCGCGACAAAAAGTTGTCGAAGGCCGACATGCACGAACTGCTCACCAGTAATCTCGAGGAAGTCGACAAGCTCACCGTGCTGTCACAGACGCTGTTGCAACTGTCTAAGCTGGACCACGCGGACCTCGAAACGACGACCGTGAATTTGGGCACCATAACCGAAGAAGTCGTGCAGCGCTACGACAAAAACGCCAGTCGGATAGCCGTCAGCAAGCCGGTGACCGGTCTCAAAGTACAAGCGAACGCGGCGGTGTTAGGAGAACTCGTCACGATCTTGGTCGACAACGCACTGAAGTACAGCCCGGCGGGATCACCCATAGACATCAAGCTCGCGAGAAGCGGCAAGCGCGTAATGTTCAGCATAGCCAACCAAGGCAAGGGCATACCCGCCACTGACCTGCCGCACATCTTCGACAGGTTTTACCGTGCCGACACGTCACGGACGACATCCGGTACCGGGCTCGGATTGTCGCTGGCGAAAAAAATCGTCGAACTGCACGACGGCGAGCTTTCAGTATCAAGCGCCGACGGCCAGGATACGACGTTTCGTTTTTATCTGCCAATTGTAAGAAAAAAACAAGTCTAGATTCAGTTATTGGTTTTATAGTGTCTCCGTACGCATAACGTAACCGCGGCGCCAGAAGGTAAGCCGCAGAGGAGATACGAACACCATGAACGTCATATCAAGGGGGGTGCGCGGTGCCCTGAGGAGCCCGATTCGCGCCGGCGCCATCGTAATCATGCTGGCGATCAGCATCGGGCTTATCATCGCCATGCTCGCGGCGAAAGCGGGCGTAGAGGTAAGGATCAGCGAAGTCAAGGCGAACGCGGCGACAGGCATCACCGTCGCGCCAGCAGGAATCCGCGGCTTCGCGGGCGGCGGCGATCCGCTGTCGGCGGAACAAGTTGCCACTATAAAGGGAACGGAGCACGTGGCAAGCGTCGCGAGCACGCTGACGGACCAGCTTGGCACCGACGACACCAACCTGACGCCATCGCTCGAACTCGGCAGTTTCGGACAACGCCAGCAGCGTTTCGAAAGTTCAAGCGGCTCAGGCGCCGAAATGACGCCGCCAGCCATGACGGGAAGCGCGGCAACCGGCGACGCCATGCGCCAAGCGCCAACCCCGCGCACCACCGTCACCGGCACGACCGATCCTGACAGCGTCGCGACGAACGGGGGAGAACTGACGCTCGCAAGCGGGAAGGCCATTGATGCCGGCGGCGCAGAGAACGTCGCGCTCATCGGCAAAACCCTCGCTGAAAAGAACGACCTGCAACCTGACGACACGTTCACCATGTACGGCCAGACTTTTACCGTCAATGGCATATTCTCGACGGACAACGCCTTCCAAGACAGCGGCGTGATCGTGCCGCTCACGACGCTCCAAACCCTTACGGAACAAGCTGGTGCCGTCACGTCGGCCACCGTCACGGTCGACAGCAGCGACAACGTCGCGGCCGTCGTCAGCAGCCTCAAGGACTCGCTTGGCGACAAAGCCGACATCACCAGCGAGCAGGAACGTGCGGAAAGCAGCGTGAGTTCCCTAAGCAGCATCAGCGGGCTGGCGACGACCGGGGTCATCGGCGCGACAGTAGCGGCAGCCGTCATCGTGCTCTTGATGATGACGATGATCGTCCGTGAGCGCCGCCGCGAAATCGGCGTCATCAAGGCGATTGGCGGCACGAACGCCAAAGTCATCACGCAGTTCGTCACCGAAGCGCTCACCTTGACCGTCATCGGCGGTATCATCGGCATCGGGCTTGGAATAGCGGTCAGCGGCAGCATCACCGAAGGCTTGGTGCAAAACCAGCAAAACAGCGCGGCCACGAATCGACAGGCGGGACCAGGCGGCATGGGCGGCCCGGCGTTGATCCGCGGAGCACAGCAAGGCATCCAGAACGTTACCGGCACGGTCAGCCCTGCGGTCATCGGCGGCGGCATAGGCCTGACCCTGCTCATCGCCATCGTCGGCAGCGCGGTACCGGCCTGGCTCATAGCGCGCGTACGGCCAGCAGAAGTATTACGATCGGAATAAAGGGGAATCACATGTCAATCAACGTCAACAATCTTACGAAAACATTTCATGCGGCCGGCGGCGAAGTCCGCGCGCTCGATGATATAAGCTTCAGCGTGAAGACGGGCGAGTTCGTCAGCATCATAGGCAAATCGGGCAGCGGAAAGTCGACACTGCTCGCGCAATTGGGCGCGCTCGACCAACCTACGAAAGGCGAGATACTTGTCGACGGCCAGGACATCACCAAGCTGTCCGGCCGCAAGCAAACGACGTACCGGTCAAAAAAGATCGGGTTCGTGTTCCAACAATACAATCTCATACCGAACCTCAGCGCTCTCGAAAACGTCATGCTCGGCCTGGAATTCGGCGGCGCGCCGGCGAGCGAACGCAAGGACCGCTCATTTGAACTGCTCGAAATGGTCGGCATCGACGCCGATCAGGCACGACGTAAGCCGGGCAAGCTGTCGGGCGGACAGCAGCAACGGGTCAGCATCGCCCGCGCGCTCGGCAACGACCCTGCGTTCCTGCTTGCCGACGAACCGACCGGGAACCTCGACAGCGAAACGGGCGCTGCCATATTCACGCTGCTGCACGACCTGTCGCGCGAACGGCAGACCACGATCATCGTCGTGACGCACGACCTCGACATCGCCGGCAAGACCGATCGCACGTACACGCTGAAGGACGGCAAGCTGCTCACGAAATAACACTGCTGCTCCGAAAGCCGCGCCGGCATGGTCCTGCGCGGCTTTCACATGAATGAAAACAGCTTTTTACAAGCTTCGAACAAACGAAAAATCATACCGTGGTGCATTCCGCAATGAAATATCTTCTTTTTGACCATAAAACTTGTTATAGTACTAATGAAGACGAGTGAGGGAAATAATGGACGACAACGTGGCCCAGGCTGATATTAGTAGTATACTTCAATCACCACGAACATCAGGGGAACAGACAAACGATTTTACCGGACAAGTAGCCGCTTATTTCGGCTCTTACGTGAGTGGAAACCTGTCGGCAAGCGGCTTGCCGAGCCGGACGTACGGCGATACCTATCAAGACGGCCTTGTGCGCAAGTTGTCCCTCGAGCGGTTCCCGCAGTTGAACAAGAACTTGTACAAGAACTTCGTGACCGGTCTCGGGCAACAAACGTTCGTGATCGCCCAAAACAAATATTCCGGGCTGCAGGACGAATACGTGTCCCATGCCGTTCGCACGAACGTTCTTGGCATTACAACTAAAAAGCTAAGCGGCCTTTTGCAGTCGATCGCGGCCGCGGCCGAATCGCTGCGTATTTCTTCGAGCGACAGCCACGCCGACACCGTCGAGGCGCTGCTCGCGGACACCAAAGCCATCATCGCCCGAGATTTCGTGACGCCGCACATACTGCCGCTCGACATTCTTAAGGACGGCGCCGACGACACGAATGCCAAGCAGGTACTTTCGACGCTGCGCGAAGCCGCGACAAGCAGGCTGTACGACGCGAACAGGTTGTCGCTCAAGCATACGTACGCGGCGTACTTCTCGAACGAACAGGCGGTCACGAGCGATTCGCTCGTGACCACGCTTGGCGATATTTTCACGCCGGAAGCCACCAAGGACAGTCTGGAACAGTACGTCGAGCATCTCCAGGCCAGCGACGCGTACCACCACACGTACGGCCTGCACCTGACAACCACGGTCGACGAAACCAAGAGCATGTACGTATACTTCGGCGAGCTTGCGTACGAGCAGGAATCATACCCGTTGTTCTACACCAAAGTGGCAAGCCAGCATACGTTCCCGAGCGTCACGTTAACGTTCGAGGGCACCGTGTTCGTGAACAAGCAGGCGATCGAACATGTCGCGCGCCGGTTCGCCGCCAAAGCCAACCGGTCGATCGACGTCGCGACGCTTGGCATCCCGGATACGATCCGGCCGGACGTGGCCGATCAGGCCGAAGCGCTCCAAGCGATCGTTTCGAAACTCGCCGACACGCTGTCGCTCACGGGCGACATAAAGTTAGCGAAATCAACGCTGCAAGAAGCGTCCAATCACTTTGCCAAAGTCACCAACAGGCTGTTCATTTGCGTCGAACCGTCGTACACGCCGGCCATTACCGACGATTACATCTCGATCCTTACGGACAAGTCCCAACATGAAAAGACAGGCCGCTACCTGGGAGACCTGCTCATGAAACCGCCGACGCGATTCGTCGAAGAGGCTAACGAGACATGGCAAAACCTCAGTTACTTCGACAAGCTGCTTCCGTTGACGCCGCTTTCGGTGAACGACGAGCAAAAAAGAGTGCTCATGACGCTCGCCAACCCCGCGGTCGAACGCGTCGTCGTCGACTCGCCAGCGAATACCGGCAAGAACCATCTGGTACGCGCTGCCGTGCTGAACGCCGCAGCCAGTGGCAAATCAGTGCTTGTCGTCGGAGACAGTGCGGGCGCCGCCGACGCGCTGAAGCGTGATATCGGCGACGTACTACGAAAAACCAGCGGCAGCGAAGGCCATAACCCGGTCATCGACCTGCACGCGGCAGACACCTTCGACCGCATCGACGATCAGCTCTCCAGCCATATCGCCGCTTCCGCCGCGCTTGTTAGCGGCAAGCATGCCGATCTGGCCGCAGCCAAAAAGCGCAAGGTGCAAACGCTCAAGGAGAGCCTCAAACAGCTCATGCATAGCGCCGAAAACATCAACCTGCACGAAGTCGAGCAGGCCATCCAGAACGACCGCCGGTTCGCGGGCAAGAACTGGATTGACGGCGAACCGATCGACGACATCAGCATGGACATGCAGCAGTTGCACCGGTCCATACAGTACGTTCGCGGCAGCGAGGCGAGTTACCTCATGCCATACGTCGACATCAACAAGCAGCAGGCGATGGAAGAGTTCTTGACCGCGTATGCCGAGTACGAAAAAGCGAACAAAAACGTCAATTCGCGATTGCCGGAATTCATCGTCCGCTACAAGAAGCTTCTCCCTGAGCAGCGAACGCACCTCAAGGAAAGCCTGGCCTACATCCAGTCGAACTATCGCCAGTTCGTCAAGATCCTGCGCGACTCGGCTACCAGCAACTGGCTGCCGATCGGCGACGGAAACACGTTCCAGGAAATCACGGTTCACGAATCGGAATTCAACGCGGTACTCGACATCGCCCAGGGCGCGAACAAGTACTTCGCCTACAGCGACAAGGCACGATTGCTCCGCGAGTTAGACAGCTACAACGCCACGCCGCTTGAGATCATCGAGGCGTTCGACACGTACGTCGAACAGATCGCCACGCTCAAGTCCAAGCTGTTCGGCTTTTCCGGCCGCATGCTGGTCGTGGAAAACCTCAACAAGCAGCTCGTAAAATCATTGCCGTCGTTCGGACTGCCAAACCCCGAAAAACAATCGGAAAGCATGCAGGTGATGAGCAACTTCGTCAAGTACACCACGCAGCAGCTCGCGGCGGCGGGCATGAAGCCCGACCACTGGAAGAACGTCGTGCGACTACTACTCGCGCACGAAGACAACATCGACGAGACCCAGCAGATTCTCTCCAGCCTGAATCAACTCGCGCTCTACGACTTCACACGGGACTTCAAGGTATACGAAGCGGACAACCTGCTCGCGAACATCACGCTGCTTGATTACGCCACCGAACTGAACCGCGTGTACCGCGAGTTCCCGAAGATCGGCAAACTGTTCGGTATCGCCACGATCAACCATCTGCTCGCGCGGCCACACGAGTTCACGGCCCGGGCATCCAAGTTGTCACGCGACCTGCACGAAGCAAGCCAGCTCAACGACGCCAAGGGAACGATCCGCTCCTTCGCCGAAACGTACCCCGACGCCAGCAAGCGGCTCGGCATCGCCTTCAAAAACGGCAACTTCGAAATCGTCGACGACTCGTTCGCGAACAGCGACAGCGAATTCATCAAGGAATACGTCGCGTACAAGAAGAAGGAGCAGGACATCCGCTCGTACTTCGACGAGGTCACCATCGACTCGTTCGCCGAAAGCAGCACCGAGTACCAGCAGATTCTTGGCGTCGAATTGCAACATTCCTTGAACGAGCGGTTCGTCCAGTATGGCCAGCAAAAAGCGCTCGCGCAGCTTGGCGAAGCGCTGAAAAGCCAGCGCAAGCTGACCCGCGACGAAACGAAGACGCTCACGTCACTGTACCCATGCGTGACAGGCGAGATCCATCAGCTGAGCGCGCTGCTTCCGCTTGACGTCGCGTCGTTCGACCTCGTTATCGTAGAGAACGCCGATTCGCTGACCATCGCCGAAACCCTGCCGGCAGCGATCAGGGGCAAGCAGCTTCTCGTCATCGGCGACAGCGCCCAGTCCCGCCCCGGTACCATCGCGCTCAACGACGGCATCGACGAACTGCACGCCAGCCGGCTTTCTGGCGCCCTGCGCGCGCAGCTCGCCAACGAGTCGGCCGACAACAAGAACGCGATCATCGCCCGCCAAGCGGACACCTTCGTACCCGACCTTTCGGCGCTCGGTTTCTTCTCGCAGTACGCCAACTACGACGCCTCGCTTTCGCGCCAATACGGCGTTTACGAAGAGCTCGCGGCATTCGGCAACAAGCACTACTACGGCAACGCGGCGGTGTCGCTGATGTCGCGGGCCGTTCCGGTCGCCGACCTCTTCGCGTTCAGCCAGGTCAGGGCAACGCCGAGCCAAGTCACGCGCTTTACGAACCTCGCCGAGGTTAACCATATCATCCAGCATCTTCATACGCTTAAGGAGCAGGGATTCAACGGCACCATAGGGATCGTCACGCCGTTCGCCGAACAAGCGGCGCTCATCCAAAAGGAGCTTGACGAAAGCGTGATTACCGACTGGTTCGAACGTCGCGGCCTTCGCGTCATGACGCTCGACTCAAGCCGCAACTTCCCTCGGGATTACACGTATTACAGCCTGGTCGCCTCGAACGACTTCAACGAATTGTCCCAGCAGCTGCCGTCGGCCATCGGCTTCGACGCGTTCGAGCACGACGGTCGGTCAGGACGGTTGCTCAGCGGATTCTCCGGAACCCGGCAGACCATGCACGTGGTTCACAGCCTTGCCATCGACGCGTACGGCCGCGCGCTCAGCGAAGCGCTGAAGTTCTTCAGTTCGCGTGCGCAGGGCACCTCCGTCAAGGTCAAGGGCGGCTCGACCGACGTGTTCTCGCCGACGGAAATCAACATCAGCCAGTCTTTCGAGAAAACGACGTTCGCCAGGAAGCACAAGGACCACATGGCGTTCATTACCAAGTATCCGTTCGCCAACTACATGAAGCCGCTCTCGCCAAGCTTCCATAAGGCACTCTACAAAGTATTCTTTCTCGTCATGGTCGACAGCCAGCCCCTCGTGGTGGAGTTCGATGATTTCAAGGACAGGTTCCTGCAAAACGGCAAGAACGACAAAGACAACTCTGGTACGTACCTGACCGCGCAGGACATCTACGCGTACAAATTGCTCGAAGGATACGGCTACCGGTTCCTGCGTCTGAACAAGTTCAGCGTCGGTTCTGACCCAGCCCAAACCCTCGACAAATACCTGAGCGAGATGATCAAAACCCCGAGCTGGCCATCGGATAACGGTTTTGTTGCCTGAGTGTAATAATTTTCACTGTTTTCTCAGCCATACGCTTTAAAATTGAAACATGACCGGTATCAGTCCGGTGAAAAAAGCGAAATGGAGGGATCACACATGAACACCACCGAAACTGTTTATTTGAGCAAAAAAGGCATGAAAGAACTGAAAAAGGCCGTTGCCCAGCTCGAAAAGGATCGTCATAAAACGATCATGGAATTGCACGAGCAAGACAAGACCGACGGCCACGACGAGCGCCTTGCGCGAGTAGAGAAGCTGGCTCAGCTCGAGGGCATCGAGACGGAACTGGATGACAAGAAGGCACTGCTTGCGAGTGCCCAACTGTATCCTCGTAAGCGCGACGCCGTGTTCGTCGCCATCGGTTCGGTCGTCGAACTGATCGACAACAGCGGCAAACAAGTCGTCTACACGGTCGTCGACAGCATCGAAGCCAACCCGAGCGACGGCCGGATCAGCATCAAAAGCCCGCTTGGCCAATCGCTGCTTGGCAAAACCATCAGCGATACGATCAGCTGGGGCAAAGGCCTCCGCCAAGCGCAGTTGCAGCTCGTCAAGATTTCATAACGGGCGACTATATTCCGGTGAAACAGCTCCGCCTTCGGAGCTGTTTCCGTAACAGGGAAGACATGGTATACTTGTGACTGCTATTGGGATGTCGCCAAGTGGTAAGACGCCAGGCTGTTTGAGCGCTCCGCGCGAGTAAGACATAGCCGTCCTGGACCAAAACCTTGCTATTTGGCGGTACCTCATAGGTACCATGCACTAGTGGGATGTCGCCAAGTGGTAAGGCACCAGGTTTTGGTCCTGGCATTCGGGGGTTCGAATCCCTCCATCCCAGCCAAGAAAAACAGAGCCCTCGCGGCTCTGTTTTTCTTGGCTGAGCATTGCGCGATATAGCCTTGATCGATAGGTATGAGGCGAAGATCAAACGTAACACACAAGCGTAAATCAAGATTCCTAATTAAAGCTTTTCGCCTTACTGCTTTCCACCCAAGAACTAAGAAACCGGACGGCTACGAATTCGGATGGGCCCTCCTCTATAATATATACTGTTTATTTTATAAATATATGTTATAATATTAAATGAACCTTAATAGTTTAGCAACCTTATTGAGGATGGCACAATACATACATGGCTGCATGTATTGTGCCGTTCTCAATCAACAGTTGAGATCACCGCTGCACGTCGCATCGGAGAAGTCTACGGCAAGGAAGAAGGTCATCATGACCACCATCGAACAGTTGGCCGGCATCACCGCCCAACACAACGAGATCGTCAAGCGAATCATTAACGGCTCGCTCGACCCGTCCGCCGTCAAACGGGCGCTCCAGAACATCGTCGAGGGCAAACTGCCTACACCGACCTGGAACCCGCCAACCTGGTGGCGTGCTCCTGAGCAGCAACTCGCCCGTGCTCGTCAGCTATGGCCGAACACCGCGCTGCCCGAGCCGCCTGCGGAGTTCACACCCCAGACGAAGTCCGAGGTACTGCTCTTGCACGTGCCAGGCAGCTTCAACTCCCTGTGGAGCAAGGTCGTCGCCCCCGAGGGCTACGCTAAGTGCCGCTTAGAAGAAGTCAAGGCAAGCAAGCGGAATCTGCGCCTCGCCCCCAATAAGGTCGAGTACACGCAGCCCGTCTGGCTAGCGTTCGACCCTGAACATGGTTCGAGTGCATACCCAAGTTTTTTCTGGGGTCAGGCTGATATTGCCGCCAGCGAGGTTCTCTCGGCGCTCATCCAGTTTCCGGACTGGTCGCTCACTTGGCACAGCCATACTGGCAGCCCTGCTTCAGCACCAAATCTCTCGGGCTATCAGCTCAAGGACGACGACGGCTGGACAAGTGTTCCATGTCTCCTTCGATGGGGCGGCCATGAGCTGAGACTGGGCGCCCGACAAGCTATCTACGGATATAACCTTCAGGCGTCTCCGTCGGTCAGGGAGTGCTGAGCATTTTGACTCCTAGGGCCTAGGTTCCTTGGTATCCGGAGGGGGTTTGTATTCTTGGATTTTATTCCTTGAAACTTCACCCCTCCGGATACCCGCACTCACTTTTGTCACACTGCCATTTAACCGTTCCTCTGTCATAACAGAGGCGTTTTTATTTGAGTAAAGAAATACTAATAGAAAACCCCCTTATACGGGGGCTTCTTTACGCTTTTTGCGCCTTGCGTTTCGCTGCTTTCAGCTTCTTTTTACGCGCGCGCTTGATATCGGCACTGTGCCAACTTCGATGCTTTGCCATTCTCGGCTCCTTTTAAAACTCAGTCGATTATACCATGAAGTACGCGAGTTGATAAGTACCCGAAGAGCGACACGCCCGTTTGACCAAAGTTCGCTCTAACATTATTCTTATAGTATGCACAGAGTTTCAGTGTTCGGAACCGTACGGGACTACCCGCAAAAAGGCCATGACCGGTTCTACCGCGATCAAAAACGATCGTTCGCGGGCGTGTTCGATGGCGCGGGCGGCGACGAACTGAGCGATGCCGCGATAACGCGTTTGCCATACGTGCTGCCGCGATATGACGATGTTCGGCGTTTGTCTGAGCGCGATTTCATGGCAGGCGTGGCACAGGTGCTCGACAACCTGCCAGAAGCACGACTGCGTCGATCGACCGCAGCGCTGGCTACCGTTGCGCTGAACGATGGCTATGATCGCATCACGTACCTAAACATGGGTGATTCGAGCATTTACTTTTATGATCACGACAAAGACATTTTGACGCGAGTCGCCCACACGCCGGAATCGTACGAAACCGTAGGAACCAGACGCTACATTTCCACGAAGGACTTCTTGGGCAATGGCCGTGACCATGAATCCCTGAAGCGACTGATCGGCTCGACCTTCGTGCAAAGCACGGTGCGATGGTCCGTCGTCGGTTTTAGCGACGGCGTGCAGGGCGACAGCGGCGAGGGAATCCCGACGCCGACGCTACGGACGATCCTCCGCGACGCGAAACCCGAATCGGTACCTGACGACATTCTCGACAATACCCCGGAGTACGACGACGCGTCCGTGTTCGTCATGACGAACGTGACCAGCTGACCATAAGCGCTTGCATCGGCGAGTCAGAGCGCCTATACTACCTCCAATAACGAGATTTTGGCATGGCCGAACGCAGCCGCGATACACACGAAACGACTCTTACCGACACCCCGCCGACTCCTGAACAACTATCCAGGCTCGTGGGGCACGCCCTCGCATCGGCCCACAGGACCAACATGCTTCGCTCGGCAAGTTTCGTGCAAAACACGCATTATTACGTGCAAGAAATCGAGGCGCCGAACAACACGATCGATTCGTTGCTGGAAGACTTTCCTATGCGCGTTCGCCACCGGCTCGGCATGCGCATCGGCGAATTGTCAGTGAACGAGACGACGCGCCTCGATACGCTGCAAGTTCACGACTCGGTAAAATACGAACAGCAAGACGGTCATTGGAGCGGCGTTCGCACCATTCACCGTTTCGAGTGGAGCGCCGACGAGACGACAGTCGCTGCGCGCCACGTAAAACTACTATCATACAAGTCGAAGCGTTCCTTGTATGATGAGCTGGAAACTTTTTGGGTTCCTGACGACATCGCAGCCCGGTTTTACGCCGAACAAGAAATGACGCAGGTAACGGCAGACGACTGCGACGAGCTCATTGCTGACGTGACTGATTTTTACGGCCAAGAAAAACTGTTTTTGTCTAACAAACCCTCATCATAATAACTACGAAGCGCCCGTCTCGCGCGCGAACGTTACAAGCCGCTCGCTCGGTTACTATGAGCTCATGTGGATAACTTTTTCATATTTATATTGTTTATTTACATATTTAATGTAAATATTAATATATTAATACTAATTATATAAATGTTTATATTAATTAAGTGTTTATATAGGATAGGGAGGTAACAGTATGGATACCGGTGACACGGCATACGTACTTTTGTCAGCCGCCATGGTCATGTTGATGATTCCTGGGCTGGCGTTTTTTTATTCAGGCATGGTACGGGCGAAGAACGTCCTAGCTACAGCGTTGCAAAGCTTTTTTGCGCTCGCGATCGTTTCGGTCCTTTGGGTGCTTATCGGCTTCAGCTTGGCATTCGGCAACGACGTGAACGGCCTTATCGGCGGCTTGAACTTCGCGTTCTTCAATGGGGTAGGTCAGGAACCGAACGCTGATTTCGCGGCGACCATACCGTTCCTCGCATTCGCGGTATTCCAGCTCTTCTTCGCGGCGATCACTCCCGCGCTCATTACCGGGGCGTTCGCGGAGCGCATGAAGTTCTGGGCGTTCGCGCTATTTACGTCGCTGTGGCTACTGGTGGTGTACGCGCCGCTTGCGCACTGGGTATGGGCACCTGGCGGCTGGATCCGCGAACTCGGCGCGCTCGACTTCGCAGGCGGCACCGTGGTGCATATCAGCGCTGGCGTCGCTGCGCTCGCCGCGGCAATCGTCATTGGCAAGCGCAGCGGCTTGACCGCCAAGGTCACGACGCCGCACAACCTCCCATTCACCATGCTTGGCGCCGGTTTGCTATGGTTCGGCTGGTACGGCTTCAACGCTGGTAGCGCGCTTGGCGCGAACGGCCTTGCCGCATCCGCCGTGGTCACGACGACCGTCGCCGCAGGCGCTGCCATGCTTGGTTGGGCGCTCGTCGATTGGATCCGTCACCGACGCGTCACGACCTTGGGCGCGGTGAGCGGTATCGTTGCCGGCTTGGTCGCTATCACGCCAGCCGCTGGATTTGTCAGCCCTCTTTCCGCTATCATCATCGGTCTTGTCGCAGGCGTCGTCTGCGCGTACGCCGTCGGGCTCAAGCTCAAACTTGGCTACGATGACACGCTCGACGTCGTCGGCGTCCATGCCGTCGGTGGTGTCGTTGGCGCGCTGCTTATCGGACTTCTCGCCGAGAAAGCGGTCAATCCTGCCGGTGCCGACGGATTCTTCCATGGAGGAGGGCTGGCCCTCCTTGGCAACCAAGCCGTGGCGGTAGGCGCGGCGGTTGCCTTCGCGTTCGTCGCAAGCTGGATACTGCTCAAGCTGATCGACATGACGATCGGCCTGCGCGTCAGCCCCGACGACGAAGCGATGGGGCTCGACAAAGTCATTCATGCCGAAGACGGCTACGTGTTTGCCGAACAAGAGGCAACGCCAGTGGTAGCGAAAGCCGCTAAAATCACCAAGAAACCGAAGAAACGTAAGTAGAAAGGAGCTCGATGAACGCACCGCTGAAAAACTTTTTGGAGCTGACATATGACGAGCTCGAAGACATGAATTTGAAAGCGCGGGACATAAAGGATCCCGCGAAGGCCGAAGCGCAGCATGTCGCGTACCTGGCAAAAGAAAAGCGTATCAAAGCGGTCACCGTATGCTTTTCTGACCTTGAGGGCAGGCTGCACATGCTCGATTACAACAAACAATTCTTCTTGGATTCGCTGAGCAACCTGACCTTCGACGGCTCGTCGATCCGCGGCTTTTCAGAACTGCACGAATCCGACCTTAGGCTTGTGGTCGATTGGACGAGCATCACGTTCCTGCCGTCCGACATATTCGGGCCGGGGAAGGTGCTCGTTTTCGCGAACATATGCGGTCGCGATCTCAAGCCGTACGAATCTGACTTCAGAGGCCGACTGCAGGCGTACATGGACGACATCAAGGCCAGTCGCGGCCTGGAAGCCTACATGGCACCAGAGATAGAAGGATTCCTGATGGCTGGCGTGGACGCCGAACAGACATTCGACAAGAAAGTCGGTTTCACGCTCGTAAGCACCGGCGGGTACTACCATTCGCTGCCGCTCGACGAACTGCGCATGTTCATTGACCGTACGGCCGAAGCCATCCGCGCCATGGGGTTCAAAAACGAAAAGGACCACGCGGAAGTCGCCCCGTCGCAGTTCGAAATCAACTTCAGCTACACGAACGTGGTGCGTGCCTGCGACCAAGTGCTCATTTACAAGCTGGTTTGCCGCCAGGTCGCGGAACAAATGGGCATGACCGCGACGTTCCTGCCAAAACCGAAACAAAACATCAACGGCTGCGGCATGCATACGAACGTCTCGCTCAGCAAGAACGGCAAAAACATATTCTACGACAAAAAAGGTCAGGACGGCCTGAGCAAAGACGGCTGGGACTTTTTGACAAAAATCCTTAACCGGGCACCGGAATTGTGCTTGACGTTCAACAGCAGCGTCAACGCGTATCGGCGGCTCGACCCGAACTTCGAAGCGCCAAACCAAATCAAAGTATCGGCCAACGACCGCGGCTCGATGATCCGTATTCCGCTCGCGAACGAAAAAACCGCGCGCATCGAAGTACGTTCCGTAGCGCCGGACAGCAACCCGTACTTGGCGCTCTACAGCTTGCTGCGAACCGGCATTGACGACGCGTTGCCTGCCGCCGAAAAATCCGACCGGCGTTCGCGCATGCGATTCCTGCCTGGCACTATCGGCGATGCGATCCGGGTCTTCAAGGCTAGCGATTACATGACCGAACTGCTCGGCGAAAGTACGAAAAGCAAATATGTCGACTGGAAGGTTGAGGTCGCGCACCGTAACCCACGCGAGCTCGGCACGAGCGTCAAGGACGCCGAGATCCTTTACCACCACGAAGTCACGAACCAGTATCTTTGGAATCAGTTCTAGGTACGCATCCAAATGAAAAGCTCCGCCCTTACTCCGTGCTGGCATGCACGGAGCGGTGCGGAGCTTTGTCGATCTACTGCTCGGAACCTTCGCCGCCGTCCGACGAATCCTTGGATTCGGACGACGTGCCGGAGTCCTTGTCAGCCTTGTCGGCGGACTCGGATTCAGCCTGGCGGGACGGTCGGGCGATCGGCGTGAGCCGGTCGTCCTCCTCGCTTTTGTCGCCCCTGCCGATACCGAGCGAAGAATCGTCGGCCGGTTCGGCGTCAAACGTCACGCTAGCTTCTTGCGGCTGCGTGACATCCAGAGTCACCAGCTCGTCCTCCTTGGACGACCGGTTTTGCACGGCGACTTCGGAACGTTCGGTCGTACCGATGGTCTCCTGGCGCGTTTCGGCGACAGGCGGCTCGGTCGGCTCCGGCACGGTTTCGGGCTCAGGTTCCGGAGCGCTCGGCTCAGGAGCAGCCTGACCAGCCGGCGCGACAGAAGCGTTCTCCAGCGCTTTGTCGATAGCCTCCTTGACCGGAGAAACCCCCGGAACCGACGGCTTCGACAGCGGTTGGTGCAAAATGAGCTGCACCGTGTGCTTGATCGCCTCGGCGATGCCCTCCATGGTGTAGCGGAGGCCCTGGACCATTTGCCCGGGGCTTGGCATGACCTGAAACGTCCCTTCGGACTCCAGCCCAAGCCGCATCATGCCACGCAGGACGTCGTCGATCGGCGTCAGCCATTCGGTCCTCAGGCCCTGCGAACGCAGCAGCAGGACGACGGGCGCGAGCAGGGGCACCCACTCGTTGTGGAGCGTCACCCTTGTCACATTGCCGTCGACCTCGACCACGTTGGCGGGGTCGGAGTAGTCGATTTCCATGATGTTGCCATGATAGAACACGAACCCCAGGACGAAATTGATCAGCAGGAACGGATCGAGCAAAAAGCGCGACGTGCCTACCATCGGGTCGAATTGGTTACCGACCTCAAGGTACTGACCAGTTTCGGGCATGGGCGGCGCGCCGGGGTCGAGGCCGAACCACAGCACCGGCGTACCTTCGGAGAACCGTTCCAGGAACCCACGAGGACTCGACATCGAGATGCCAGTGATATTGGTGTAGCCAAGCCGGACGAGTTCCGCTGCCGCGACGGCGTTGACGAGCGCCCCTTGGGATCCCCCAAAAAGCACGACGTTCGCCGACGTGTCACCACGAGTCGCAGTGACGACGTAGGACACGATGCCCTCCGCGCCACCTTTGACCGACTTCATCCCGCTGACCGCGCCCGGCATATTGCCGAGCCCGAGTTCACCCGGGTAGACCTCCGGGTTGACATTGAAGAACGTCTGGACGTCCGGGCGCATGACGAGTTCTACGAGATCGCCGTTGCTGACGTGCCCGGCGCCTGCGATGGCAGCCGGAATGTTCGCCTTGTAGTTGGTGCCTGGCGTGTACGCGAAATAAACGGCCGCGTTCGCGGTACCGCTCGAGCACAGTACTAAAGCCACCGTTACTACTCCCATGACGATCGTGGTGAGCAATCGTCGTGTTTTGCCGTAGCGTGGACGCATGGAGCGTCCACCTCCTTTCGGTTTAAGCAGATTGATCGATGAATACGTACGCTAGCGCTTCATCGCGACAACGTAGGCGAGCTAAGCCTCGTCTTTGAGCCATAACTTAATATAATTATAGCATATTATTTGCTAAAAATCAATACTTTGACCGGGGTGGCGTTACTGGATACCGTTAATATCGTGACCACCGAACTTGGCGCGCATGGCAGCAAGCAACTTGGTAGAGAAGTCGACGGAGCCTTGTTGCGACGCCAGGCGCACGTCGAACGACGCCTGAATAGCAGGCATGGGGATGCCAAGCTCATTCGCGGTTTCAAGCGTCCAGCGCGCTTCGCCGCTTTCGGCGACGACACCGCTAATACCGTCCATTTCGGGGTTTTCGTGCAGCGCCTGCCGAGTGAGGTCGTTCAGCCAGCTGGTCACGACGCTCGACTGCTGCCAAATGTCACCGGCTGCCGCGAGATCGAGCTCTTTGTATGGCCCCTCTTTGAGAACGCGGTAGCCTTCGGCAAGCGACTGCATCATGCCGTATTCGATGGCGTTATGCACCATCTTCACGAAATGACCGGTACCGTTCGTCCCAAAGTACTGGTGGCCGCCGCGAGGAACCGCAAGCGTGTCGAGCGCTGGAACGACCGCGTCGTACGAGTCCTTGTCGCCGCCGACCATCATGGAGAAACCGTTCGTAAGGCCCCAAACACCGCCACTGGTGCCGATGTCGAGGAATTTTACGCCTTTTGCGGCCGCCCGTTCGGCACGTGCCGCGTCGCCGCGGTAGTCGCTGTTGCCGCCGTCAATGATCGTACTGCCCGCAGGCAAAATTGCGAGCCACTCATCGACCTTCGCGTCGATGATTTCGGCAGGCAGCATGATCCATAACACGACAGGCTCGCCAGCGAACGCGTCGACGACCTCCTGGTCGGTGTACGCGGGAGTAGCGCCGTACGCCTTGGCCTCGTCGACCTTGTCGGCGCTACGGTTATGTGCCACGACGTCGTGGCCGTTTTCTTGGAGTTTCTTCGCGATTTGGCCGCCCATGCGACCCAGTCCTGAAATAGCAATCTTCATACCCCGATTATACAGCACCGAGGCCCCGAGTTGCGTGGTATGATAAGCACTATGAACGACACTAGCATCCACTCTTCAATCGC
>JALRBE010000008.1:24116-36367 GCA_023262335.1 Candidatus Saccharimonadia bacterium
AATATTTTTTGTCGTGGCAGCACCCGAAGGCGAAGCATGGAGAATTCTTGCTACCACCACTTTGCTGGCGTTTTTCAGCCTGTTCACGACGAACAACGTGTCGCGCCTCGACAATCCCGCGCAGTACGTTAAGGTGCTCGCCGTAGCGGCAATCATCTCGAACCTGCTGTGGGTCGGGCCGTGGCTGATCGTCATATGGGAACTCATCGGTAGCTCATGGACCAGCTTCGAGTGGGTCTGGCAAGTCATATGGGCCTTTACGTTATTGTCGATCTGCCTGACGCTCACGGGCAGTTTCTTGAGCATGAAACGAACGAGCACGGCCTTTGCCGCGACACGCCTTACCGCCATTGCCAGCGCATGGCTGCTGTACGTATACGTATTACCGGGCATACTTAGATTGGAATTTGGCTACCTAGGCGAGACATGGCAATTCCTCGCGATTCTCAGCATCATCTTCGCGTTCAGCGCAATATCGGCACCCATCATTGGAAAGCTCAAGCCGGCAAAACGCCCGGCAAATGATGACGACGCCTACCGGGAACGTATTCGGGCGGAGTTGCGCGCGGAAGTCGAGGCCGAGGTCCGCGCCGAACTGGCACGCGAACTGACCGGCAAACAAAAGTAACGTCGGCTTACTTTTTACGATTCAAAACCACGGCGGTCCTGGCCGGCAAGTACAATTTTAGCTGGCCGTCGGAGTCATACGTGACCGATCCGTCGATCCTGCCGAAACCGCCGAACGCGGAATCGTCCGAAGAAAACGCCACTCGGTAGCTGCCTTCCGGCGCAGGAATACCGTAGCCAACATACGATTCCGTAGGGTGGAAGTTGTACGCAAACACGTAGCCGTCGCGCTCGTAACTGAGCACGTGGTCGCCGTCGTGAGCGTTCGTATGTCCCGCATCGCCGCCAAGCGCGGGCAAAAGCCCGACGACCGCTTGGTCAAAGTCGGCCAACCAACCGTATTTCAGCTTTTTGTCGGAGCGCAGGTCCCACTGACGTCGGGCGTATTTGTACGACCAGCCGTTGCCTTCACGCGGAAAATCGATCCATTCGGGGTGCCCGAACTCGTTGCCCATGAAATTCAAATACCCGCCGCCGTTCAGCGACGCGGTCAGCAGCCGGATCATTTTATGAAGCGCGAGCGCGCGGTCGACCACAAGGTTCTCGTCGCCCACGAGCATATGATCATACAGCTCTTTGTCGGCCATGCGGAACAAAAGCGTTTTATCGCCCACGAGCGCTTGGTCGTGGCTCTCGGCGTAGGCGATGGTACGTTCTTCCGGCCGGCGCGCCGTCAGCTCATGAAGCAAATGCGACATGCTCCACTGCTCGTCTTTGAGGTTCTTCGTGTATTTGATCCAAAGATCCGGCACTCCCATGCTCAAGCGATAGTCGAACCCGATGCCGCCATCCGTCACAGGCGCGGCGAGACCCGGCATGGCGCTCATGTCCTCGGCAATGGTCACGGCGCCGGGTTTTGCCTGGTGAACAAGCTGGTTCGCAAGCGTCAGGTAGGCGAGAGCATCGTTGTCGACCGCTTCGAAATATTTGTCATAGCTATCGAAATCAACGCCAAGGCCGTGATGGTGGTACAGCATGCTCGTGACGCCGTCGAACCGGTAGCCGTCCATATGGAACTCG
Organism: Candidatus Saccharimonadia bacterium; assembly: GCA_023262335.1. GTDB lineage: Bacteria > Patescibacteriota > Saccharimonadia > Saccharimonadales > Saccharimonadaceae > UBA2112. Next base: position 25,764 of record JALRBE010000008.1, read on the forward strand.
TCGAGCCAGTAGCGGCAGTTGCTCAGCAAGAAATGCGCCACCTGCGGCTTGCCGTAATCAAACGTCCGCGAATCCCATTGTTCGTGATTGCCGCGCGGTCCTTCGTGGAAGAACTGCGTCAGCGTGCCGTCGTACCTGCTCAAGCCTTCCGCTTCGTTCTTGACGGCATGCGAATGTACGAGGTCCATGACGACCGCAAGCCCCATGCCATGCGCAGCATCGACTAACGCGCGAAGATCGTCGGGCGTGCCAAAACGGGAGCTTGGCGCGAAAAAGTTCGAAACATGATACCCGAAGCTGCCGTAGTACGGATGCTCGGCCACCGCCATGAGCTGCACGGTATTGTACCCCGCCGCTTTGATCCGCGGCAGTACGTCACGGGTAAATTCGGCGTACGAACCGACTTTTTCTTGCTCGGTCGCCATGCCGACGTGCGCTTCGTAGATGATCGGTTTCGCCGGAGGCACGAAATCCGAATCGTGCCATTCGTACGAACCGTCAGGCAACCACGCCACGGCATCGAACTGTTTGGTAGTAGCGTCCTGAACGACGTACGTCGCCCAAGCAGGAACCCGGAATCCGTCACCGCCGTCCCAATGCATATGCAGCTTGTACTTGCTGCCGTGCGGCAAGGCTCCCTCAGGGAGCTCCAGCTCCCATTCGCCGGCCTTCGTGCGCGTCATGGCAAAGTTTTCGTCGTCTTGCCACTGCGAAAACTCACCCACGACATACAGTTTGGTCGCGCCAGGCGCCCATTCGCGCAGCACCGTGCGGTCGTCCACGCGGTGCAGTCCGAAATGCTTGTACCCTTGAGCAAAGTCAAGCAGCGGCTCGTCGCCGAGAAGCCGCCGGGCGAAGTCACGAGTATGACGCAGCCGATCCGTAATTTTTTTGGCATGTGGCGCCAGCCACGCATCGTGCGTGGTCAAACGTTCGCCAAGAGGCAGCTCATTACTAGCCATTAGCTTAATGATACCACGCGCCCCTTACGAGACGATCATGCGACTAGCTGAAGAGAGGACCGACGGGTGCGTAGCCAGTTGGTGCCGGATTCGAGAACAGAGGACCGACGGGTGCGTAGCCGGAATTCGGCTGCGCGAACGGCGTTGCCGGAGCCGATGGCGTTTCGAAGATTGGAGCAGGGGCAGGTGCTGGAGCTGGTGCGAACACAGGGGCTGGAGCAGGGGCAGGTGGGACGAACGGATTCGGCGGCGCAGGTGCGAACTCAGGCACTGGCGGCGTCCACGCAGGTGGATTCCAAGCAGGGGCAGGTGCGGCAGGGGCCGGAGCAGGGATCTGGTAGTCTGGCAATGGCACGCCAGCTCCGCGCGCAGCGTCAACGCCAGCGTCTATCCATTGGTGCGGATTGACCCACTTGCCAAACGTCTGCAGCGCGTTCGCGGCTTGGTTATGAATATCATTCAAATTCTTTGGTATCGACGCCGGATTTTGCGTCATCTCGGCAATTTGGTCCGGAATTTTCTGCAAATCGGTGATCGTCTGCAAGTCATGCGTGCGTTCAGGGTTCATGGCCGCATTGATGGCGCCTGACGCCATGCCGGTGTGGCCCGTTTGGGTCTCGGCGTACGCCTCCAGCGCGTCGGTCGCTTCGGCGACGTTCGTGTAACGGATAGGTTCGCCGAGTTCGGTGCGCGGTACGGCCTTGTTGAAGAAGTTGTCGAGTTCAGGGTTCACCGGAACGCCATGCGCCCGCGCGATGTCCGAAAGCGGATGGTTGAGGCCGTCGGCGCGTCCTTTGACTACGTAGGTGATGTTGTTTTCGGTATAAGTGTAGAGTATTTCGCCGTCAACGACATGGCTTGGTGCAAGCGCCATGACGCCCGTGAAGGCACCGGATTGGCCGGCGGAGTTACCGAACACGTCGTTGATATGCGTGACGACAGTAATCTTGCCGCCAGGCGGGATAGGCTGGTCGATTTCGAAGTTCAAGGCGTGCAGCAACGGGTTGACCATGCCGACCACGTTGTTATTGCTCATGCCACGTTCGCCGCTCGGGCCGCCGATCAGCACGACTTCCAAGTTGTCAGGCAAGCGGCCGCCGTTTTGCGCGGCGATGTCGTTAAGGGCGCGGAGCGTTGCTTGGGTACCTTGCGAGAACGAGAGGACGCGGACCGGGCTGCCACCAGCGTCAGCGATGGCATCTTTCAGTCGCGCCGCACCCTCGGCATCAGACGTTTTCATGTCGATCGTCTCGCCAGGCAAGCCCATTTGCGCGGACCAGTCGACCTCGCGGACTTCTTGGCCTGGTTCGATAATACGTGCGTTTTCGAGGCTCGCCACGTAGCCGCTACCGCCGGCGTCACCCTGCGTGTGACCGCCCATCGCAAGCACGATAGGTTGATCCGGCGTCATTTCGTGTTCCATAGGAGTCGTGACGATCGAATTCGCAGCGAGATCGTACTGACCCCCGCCACCTACGGTGACTTCGCGAGGCCCGACAACTGCGTTATAGACGTCAGTCGCGGTATCCGATACGTTGTCGGCAGCATGGCGCGCCGTGTCGGCGACCGCGTTCGCGGCGTCTTGTGCGACTTCGGCTATATACGGTGCGCCGCGGCTCAGCGCTAACGCGCCCAGCGTACCTCCGATGCCGTATGCCTTGACCTTCAATTGGTTACGACGAATAGCGTTCCATCCGCGCATGAAGAACCCGTCGCCGCGCTTGTTCATATATTTGTCGGCATAAAAGGCGTTGGCATTATCCCAATCATCCTTGGTCGATTCCACGTGCGTGGTCGCAAGCGTCAGGAACCGGTCGACCTTTTTGGCGAACCGGCCTAGGCCGATACGTCCGAGCGCGCGGTGCGTCCGTGACGAATACCGGCGTTCAAGAAACGCTTCGTCTTCGGCGGTCATCGGCTCGATTTCGTCAGTCTCTTCGTAGGTCAGCGATTCGCCGCCAGTTTCGTAGGCGCGCACTGCTTGTACTAGTCGCGACACGTCAACGGCGCCATTTTCGTCTGGCGTGAAGGTGTTTGGAGCAGTACCGGAGGCGTATCGGATGTCTTCGGGCAAATAGTTAACAGAGGTGGTGGTTGTCGTCACTTCACTCATATTGTTTGCAGTTTACCATGGATTTTGTTATATGTCAACACTATAGTATAAATATTGCGCTATAATGGTATTCATGCCCAAAAAACCTTTTCCCATCGTAGAAGTAACGCTTAAAACGATCATTGGCGGAGGCCAAGCGATCGGAACGCTCGATACGGGCAAAAAGTGCATGGTCTGGGGCGGCTTGCCCGGCGAGCGCGTCTCGGTCCAAATCACCAAAAAGAAGTCGAATTTCGTCGAAGGCGTGGTCGTGGACGTGCTCGAACCGTCAGAGGAGCGCTGCGACGCCAAAGATCCGGACAGCTACCTAAGTACCAGCCCGTGGCAAATCATGCGGTTCGAAGCCGAATCGCATTACAAATCCGCGCTCATAGAGGAAGCGTTCGAGCTGCACGACGTCGTACTGCCGCAGCCCATTACCGTGTGGAGCGACGGCGTGGAATATGGCTACCGCAATAAGATCGAATACAGCTTTTGGTACGACGAGACCGCGGACAAGCTCGGGTTCGCGTTCTTCCGCCGAGGCACGCATGGCAAGATTCCCGTGCGCGGCACCAGTTTGGCAACACCTGCCCTGGAAGCCGCAGCACTAGAGGTGGTTGACGCGCTGAACGCGGTCCATGCCGATGGCCGTCATCTCAAAACCTTGCTGGTGCGCTCGAACATGGCCGGGGACGTCGCGTGGCAGCTGTACGCGAAAGACACGTCGTTCCCCACCGACGCGTTCGTGACGGCGCTTGGCGACGGTGCGGACCGCGGCGAGGTGATTTATTCGAACCCCAAGAGCCCAGCAAGCGTCATAACGGAGCGGATTTATGCCGGCAGCGACATCGTGCTTGAAGACACGATCCTTGACGTGCCGTTCCGCTACGCCACAGAAGGATTCTTCCAGATCAACCTGCCGGTGTACGAACAAGCGCTGCGCGACATGCGAGAGTGGGTCGAAGACGGCAAGCCTGTCGTCGATCTCTACAGCGGCGTCGGCACCATCGGCCTCACCATAGGAGGTGACGACGTGACCTTGGTGGAAATCAACGAGCATGCCGTACGCGAAATGCAACAGAACATCGCGAGCCTTGGCAAAACCGGGGCTAAGGCCATACTAGCGGCCAGCGAAAACGCGCTGGATCATATAACGGGTGACGCGACGATCATCGTGGATCCGCCGCGCGCCGGGCTGCATGCCGATGTCATCGCGAAGCTGCTCGAGACGGCGCCGAAGCGCATCATCTACCTCAGCTGCAACCCCGTCACGCAGGCACGCGACGTCGCCTTGCTTGCCGAAAAATACGGCATACGTCATCACCAAGGCTACAACTTCTTTCCGCGCACGCCGCACATCGAGCATTTGGTCATCCTTGACGCGAAATAGCGGTCCATTGACTTTCATGCCTGGCTGACGCACTATCGTTGTGACACTATGCATAAGCGCTTCCATCGCTCAGCCGGTTTCTCGTTGCCACGCGTGGCGCTGGCTCTTGTCGCCCTTGTTTTGCTCTATGGCGTCGGCAATGCCGCGTACCAAAGCCACCTCACGCGCCAAGCGGCACGAACCGACCGTTCACCGCAACGCTCCGCAGCCCAGCTTGCTTCCGGCAGCCAGTACGTCGCCATGGGCGACTCGTACAGCGCGGGAGGGGGAGCGGACCGCACGCCCGATCAGCCGAAAATCGACGTCAGCGCGTACGACACATCGACCAAATGCTGGCGCAGCAAGAACGCGGCGCAGTATTTGGTCGCCAAAAACCTTGGGCTCGAGCTCGTTGACGCCAGCTGCGGCGGCGCGGTCACCGATAATCTTCTGAACATCGAGCAAGAAGGCATACCGCCGCAGCTCAGCAATGTCACGAGCGAAACAAAGCTGGTGACCATGACCATAGGCGGCAACGACACGGCGCTGCTATACGCACTGAACTGCATCCAAACGAGTGACTGCGCGGACAACGCGCTCATGACCACGCTCATGAACCTGCGCATACTTGGATTGCCCGCAAAGCTCGAAGCCGTCTACGCCGCGATTACTAGCAAAGCGCCGCACGCAAAAATACGCCACGCAGGCTACCCGCTGATTATCTCGCCGCCCGGCGAACCTGCCGGCACATGCTCCGCCTGGCTGACCGGTCGCGAAGCCGAAACCTTCCATACGCTACTTACGGCAACGAACGACAAGATCAAAGAGACCGTCGCGCGGTTCGCCGAGGCCCACGGGACGGACATCGCGTACGTCGACCCGCTCGCGAACGGCTCGCCGTTCATGGCCCGCGACGAAGGCCAGCTGCTCGACGGCTGCTCGGCAAGCGCCAAACGGTACATGAACGGCCCCCTTGACGGCGCGGAGGGTGGCTGGCACCCGAACATTCATGGCCAGCGCATGTACGCCGACCTCTACGAGGCATCGCTACGGTAACATAAGCGAATTGTCACGCCTGCCAGCATTTGGTATGGTAGATGAAAGCAAAAGAGTAGGAGCGAGGAAACGGTGCAACAAAAAGGCGGGCTCGTGGTTGTCGACATCTTGGTAGTAGCAGTCGCTTTGGTCATAGCGGCCGGCATCAGCTATTTCATATACTCCGGCTACGCGGAAATCGAACAGGAATCGGCCGCCAAAACGGAGCAAGCGGAACCCACGGCGAATGACGCCGCGGTAGAGCTGAGCGAATACGGCGACCCGCGAAGCGACCTGGATCTCATCACCGTTTCCGACGGCAAATCAGCTACCTTCGACGTGCTGATCGGCAAATTCTAACTGGTCTTGATACGCCTGTACGCGAACTTCGCCGCTACGCGCCACTGGCCGTGCGCGTCGGTGTCGAACTGCTTTATTTCGCCGTTTTCGATTTCGCGGACCTGCACCAAAGCAGGATTGTACGGCGCGAGCGTGCGGTAATACACGAGGTCGGCCGGAGTAATCGTCATCTTGCCCGGGAACACCGCTTTGACATGCGCCCGGCCGATATCGTCAAAGTAATCCGGTTGGCCCTTTGGCGGTACGTAGAGCTCTACCCGCAGGCCCATGCGCGACATGATTTTCTTGACGTCGCCAAGGCTCTGTTTGGACTGCGCCGACACGAACGCGTACAGCTGTTTCTTTTTCGTCAGGCACACCGTCGCGGTCGCGGTACGGCTCACCGGGATCTTCCGAACGATTACTTGGTCGATGTCGAGCGCCACGCCGAACTGCTCTTTGGCGATGTGCTCTATGGCCAGGTCGTCGTACATCATGTCATTCATTGCTATCGACATTGTACCGTATTATTGACTTAATTAATATTATTTGCTATAATATAATTTCCTACGTTTGTCAGGAAAGGGAGTCAGCATGCGACGCAACATGACAGCCCAAGCACGGGCTCTCACGAAGTTCCTCCGACGGAAGAACGGCAACTCGTTCGCAAACGAACCCGCCGCCGCGTTCGGACGCCTGAGCGAGAAGCGACTCAGCGCCTCCCGACGCGCCCAGCGGCGAGCCAAGAGGGCGCACAGTTCGGAACGCGTCAAGGTGCACGCCGAGCTGAATGCCATCAGGCGTACCTACGGAGCGGCCGCCTAAAACAGGCCCGTCGCCACGCCCCGCTGCCACATTGGTAGCGGGGATTATTTTTTCCCGTATAATTGAACGTAATGACATTCGATACCCGCTACAAGACGCTGAACGAGGACCAGCGTCTCGCCGTCGACCAGATCGACGGGCCGGTCATGGTTATCGCCGGGCCGGGCACGGGCAAAACCGAACTGCTTGGCATGCGAGCCGCGAATATCCTGCGCAAAACCGACGTCCTGCCCGAAAATGTCCTGTGCTTGACCTTCACCGACAGCGGTGCGGCAGCCATGCGCGAACGGCTTACCACGGTTATCGGCCGCGATGCCTACAAAATTGCCGTGCACACGTTCCATAGCTTCTGCAGCGACATCATCAGCCAGAACCGCGCCGATTTTTACAGGGGAGCGGAGTTCCATCCCGCGGACGAACTGTCGGTCTACCGTACCCTGAGGGGCATATTCGAGGAAGTCGACGCAACCAGCCCTATCACTGCCACCATGAACGGGGAATTCACGTACCTGCGTGACGTCCAGCGAACCATCAGCGAACTGAAACGCAACGGTCTCGCCAGCGCCGAACTGTTGAACGTTCTCGACCAAAACGACGAAGCGATCGGTTTCGCCGAAAGGGAGCTCGCGCCGATTTTCGCCGAGCGCATGAGCAAAAAGACCGCCGAGGCGATCGCGCCGCATATCGACGGTATCCGCACGCTGCAAAGCGACGGCATATTGCCGGGCACGCCCCCGCTCGGAAGAGTCCTGGCCGACAGCCTGCAGCAAGCCGTCATCGCGGCCACCGAGGACAACTCGACGAAGCCGCTGACCGCATGGCGCAACCAATGGTTCGAAAAGGACGAAGAAGGCACGTTCATTCTGACTGCACGCAAACGCCAAGCCAAACTCCGCGCGGTCGCGTACGTGTACGACCAATACCTTGACCGCATGCAAGCCGGCTCGCTGTACGACTTCGACGACATGATCTTGCAAGTCGTCCACGCGCTCGAACACGTGCCCGACCTGCGCTACAACCTACAGGAGCGTTACCAATACATCATGGTCGACGAATTCCAAGACACCAACTTGGCACAGCTGCGAATCATCAGGAGCCTGACCGACAACCCGGTCAACGAGGGCATGCCGAACGTCATGGTAGTCGGCGACGACGACCAAGCCATCTTCAGTTTCCAGGGCGCGGACATCGGCAACATAGTCGGGTTCCAAGACCTCTACCCGGGCACCAAATTGGTGCGCCTGCGCGAGAACTACCGCAGCACGCAGCTGATCCTCGACGAATCCCGCCGCGTTATCCGCCAAGGCGGCGACCGGCTGGAAGACCGCATTCCGGATCTCGACAAAAGCCTGCATGCCAACAAAGAGAATAGCGATACCACGTACACGGTTACCGCGACGACGTCGGGCGCCGACGAACGGGCATGGCTGATCGCGTCGGTCCAGCAGCAAATCAAACAGGGCGTCGACCCCGCCGAAATCGCCGTGCTCGCCAGGCACCACCGCGACATCATCAAATTGCTGCCGTCGTTCGCAAGCGCCGGTCTACGCGTCAACTACGAACGGCGCGAAAACGTGCTCGACATGGATATCATCCGTCATATCGAGCTCGTCGCCGAACTGCTCGTGGAGCTGTTCGAAGGCCATCACGACCATGCCGACGCGCTGCTGCCGGAACTGCTCGCGCATCCCGCCTGGGAAGTCGCGCCGATCGACGTTTGGAAACTCGGCTTGGCGGCGAGCGAACAGCGCAAGGGATGGTTGGAAACCATGAGCCAAACGGCAGCGTGCCAGCCGCTTCACCAATGGCTGGTCGAGTCGTCGCAAAAGGTGAACCGCTTGTCGCTCGAGACCATGATCGACGAGATCATCGGCGTGCCGCAGCCGACTGGTATATCATCCGAGTTCCGGTCGCCGCTGTTCGAGTATTACTTTGGCGCCAAACGGCTCGAAGAAGAGCCCGACGCGTACCTGACGTACCTTGAGGCGCTGCGCACCATACGAAGCAAGCTGCGTGAGTACCAGGGCAGCGAAGCGGCCTTTTTGCCCGACCTTATCGAGTTTATCGGGCTGCACCGGCAACTCGGCACGACCATCGTCAGCCAACGGCCGGCGCTCGACCAGCCGGACGCGGCAATCAACCTCATGACCGCGCACAAGTCCAAGGGGCTTGAGTTCGACACCGTGTACGTGGTTGGCGCGGTCGACGGCGCATGGGGCGAACGCGTGCGCTCGATGCCGAACCTCATCGGCTACCCGGCGAACTTGCCGCTCGCTCCGGCGGGCAGCTCGTACGACGAACGGCTGCGCTTGTTCTTCGTGGCGATGACCCGCGCCAAGCGGCAATTGTTCATCAGCTATGCTACCCACGACGACAACGGCAAGTCTGGCGAACTCGCGAGCTTCTTGCTCGACGCCGACAACCCGGCCGTTCCATGGAGCCCCGAACACACTATAGAGTCGGCTACCAAGGCATTGGAACTCGAATGGTACCAGCCGCTGCTTGCCGTCGAAAGGACCGACATGAAAGCGCTTTTGCAACCGACGCTTGAGCGCTACAAGATCAGCGCGACCCATTTGAATCACTTCCTTGACGTCAGCCGCGGCGGCCCGCAGGGCTTCTTGCTCGACAACCTATTACGGTTCCCGGTCGCCGATACCGCGAACGCCGCGTACGGCCGGGCGATTCACGCCGTATTGCAGCGCACGCACACGCACCTCTCGGCAACCGGCCATCACCGTCCGCTCGAAGACATACTGCATGATTTTGAGAAGACGCTCGCGGCTCAGCGGCTCAGCGAAACCGACATCGCCACGTTCCAACAAAAGGGGAGTGCCGCTTTGCAGGCGTTCATGACGGAATACGCTTCGAGTTTCACGCCGGACCAACGCGCCGAAGTCAGCTTTGCAGGCCAAGGAGTCATGATCGGCGACGCGCGCCTGACCGGAGCCATCGACCTTATCGACGTCGACCGGGCAGCCAAGCAGATCGTCGTTACCGACTACAAAACCGGCACCGCGGCACGCAGCTGGGCAGGCAAGGCCGACTACGAAAAGATCAAGCTGCGTAAGTACCGTCATCAGCTTATTTTCTACAAGCTGCTGATCGAACGGTCGCGCGAATTCAGCGGCTTCACTGTCGAAAGCGGTGTCATCCAGTTCGTGGAACCGACGCGCGGCGGCAACATGATCGCCCTGGACATGACGTTCAGCGACGACGAAGTCGCCGAATTCGAAAAGCTGCTCCAAGCCGTGTGGCGCAAAATCAGCACGCTCGATCTGCCAGATACCAGCGGGTATTCCAAGGATTACAAAGGCATGCTCGCGTTCGAGCAAGATCTGCTCGCCAATTCCTAACGACACAACCGACCAGTTTATTTGACAGTACTTGCATTTAGATGTACTATATGTATGTATGCTGACGCATGGCGTCTACGGAGACACAGGGAAGCACGAACCGCTTGCCTCGACCTCCCTGGACGGCATGAACGCACGCACCTTAGTATAATAAGCGATGACACATGGCGGTCATCTGACGTTCACGCATTCTAGGATCCGCTGGCTCAGGTGTAGCTTAGAGGTTAAAGCACTGTCACATTGGACAGGATCACTGGTTCGAATCCCGTCACCTGAAGTCCCCGACTCGCTATTCACGATGATTGGCGAGACTACTAAGAGAAAGAAGTAGCCAATGGGCGTTTTCGACGAAGCAAGGGCAGCGGCAAAGAAGTCGCCGGGGTCCCGCACGACCGCCGAACAGGCTCTGGTCGACAGGAACCTGGACAACCAGTCGGTCAAGAACGCCGACTTCGAGGCCAGGCGCCACGCGAAGATCTACGGGGACAAGAAGCGCTAGCCCCAAGACCGGCACGTGCAAGACCCCACCCCTTGCACGGCGGAGCGCCGCTCCGGAACGGCACGGGCCCGAACCCCCCGATCAAACCCGTGTCGTTCGCCTTTAACCACCCCCTATGGGCGAT
>JALRBE010000090.1 GCA_023262335.1 Candidatus Saccharimonadia bacterium
GCCACCGGGCGCGGCTAAGACCGCGTGCCATACTCCGGCGCCTTGCCCGAATCTCGCTCCCGGCAGTTCCTGCCCGACGAGCTGCGTGCGATCGCGCTGCTCGGGATCGTGCTCGTCAATGCGCCCTTCATTGCCGTGGGCCTTGACGGATTCACCGCGGAGGACCTCGGCGGTCCACTCGACCGGGCAACCTCATTCCTGACAACGGCCTTGGCGGAGGGGAAGTTTTACCTCCTGTTCTCCTTCCTGTTCGGCTACAGCGCGAACTTCATTGTCCGGCAGGGCGAAGCCGGCGACAGGCGACGGTGGAAGAGGCGGCTGGTAGCTCTCGCCGTGATCGGGCTGGTACACGCAATCTTCTTCTTCATCGGGGACATCCTGCTTGCCTACGCAGTGCTCGGGGCCGGTCTCATCCCTCTCTTCGCCCGGAGCGACAAGGCCGTCCTGGTGACCGGAGGCGTAGTGGCCGGGCTTGGGCTGGCGTGGCTCGGGCTGCTCGTCCTCGTCGCCGCGTCCGACCCCGGGCTCACCGCGCAGGGCGGCGAGATCGTCGACAGCTACGACGAGGCCATGGCCACCGGCTCGTTCCTTGACGCCGCCCAGGCCCGGCTTGAGACCCTTCCCGTGGCGCTGGTCGAGCTT
>JALRBE010000091.1:0-248 GCA_023262335.1 Candidatus Saccharimonadia bacterium
CTCCTTATACAATCTACGCGCATCAGGCGCGGATTACAGATAGTGCCAACTCCCTGTAATCCGAATCTCGCCTGGCTCGAATTGTTTACTATAACGTCGTTATTTTAACAGATTTGCTCTTAGGCTGCAACGTACTCGGCAACTTCCAGCTCGTCTTCGTCCTGCTCAGGACGAGTATAGCCCGTACCGACAGGGATCTTGCGACCCAAGATCACATTTTCCTTCAGGCCATATAGGCGGTCAATTCG
>JALRBE010000091.1:258-611 GCA_023262335.1 Candidatus Saccharimonadia bacterium
GAGGTTGCAGCGCTGATCAGAACACGGGTAGTGTCCTGGAATGACGCAGCACTCAGGAACGAGTCGGTACTCAGCGAAGCCTTGGTGATACCGAGCAGCAGCTGGTTGTACTTAGCAGGTAATTTGCCGTCGCGGGTCAACTGATCGTTGGCCTCAACAACAGCCAGCTTGCTTACCACGTCACCGGTTACGAATTCGCTGTCGCCAGCCTCCTCGATCTGTACGCGACTAAACATCTGGCGCACGATGATCTCGAGGTGCTTGTCGGCAACATTCTGACCCTGTCCGGCAAAGATACGCAAGACTTCGTTCATGATGTAGCGCTGGGTAGATTCAACACCCTGCAGGCGCAT
>JALRBE010000092.1 GCA_023262335.1 Candidatus Saccharimonadia bacterium
CGTTCCCATAGTGATTTTTTTGATGGATTTGAAATGATTCAATACTGTCAAAAAAAAGCAACTAACCCCTATCATTGGAGGGGTGCAAGGGCTTACTCGCGGCTCTTTGCGTCCACCCATTCGTCAGCGCTGTTGAGTAGCTTTGAGTAGGCACCCTGTTGAGCCTCAAGTTCGGTGTGTGTCCCCATTTCGAGCACCTTGCCCTGCCCCATGACAACGATGAGATCTGCATCCCTGACTGTAGATAAGCGGTGTGCCACCACCAACACTGTCCTATCCTGACGCAGGCGTGCTATCGCGGCTTTGATGGCTTGCTCCGACACGTTGTCGAGCGCGCTGGTGGCTTCGTCGAGCAATAGGATGGGTGCGTCCTTCAAAAATGCGCGGGCCAAAGCAATGCGTTGCCGCTGTCCGCCAGAGAGGTTCGAGCCGTTCACGCCAACCGGTGTGTCCAGACCATCAGGCAGCCGAGTGATGAAATCCCAGGCGTTGGCTGCCCGAGCAGCCGCCTCAATTTGGCTGCGAGTCGCTCCTGTCTGACCGTACGCGATGTTCGCAGCAAGGGAGTCGTCAAACAACACCACTTGTTGTCCTACCCAGGCAATT
>JALRBE010000093.1 GCA_023262335.1 Candidatus Saccharimonadia bacterium
GTCTGGCGCGCAGTCTGGAGCGCGACGGTTTCAAGACCGGTGCGCTGCACGGCGACAAGAGCCAGGACGAGCGCCTGAAAGCGCTTGAAGCCTTCAAAAAGGGCGAAGTCAACCTGCTGGTCTGCACCGATGTGGCCGCCCGTGGCCTGGACATCAAGGATGTGCCCGCCGTGTTCAACTTTGATGTGCCCTTCAACGCCGAAGACTATGTGCACCGCATCGGCCGCACCGGCCGTGCCGGCGCCTCGGGTCTGGCCGTGACGCTGGTGGCGCCGAGCGACACCCGCCTGGTGGGCGACATCGAGAAACTGATCAAGAAAAAGATCGAGGTCGAGTCGATTGAGCTGGGCGATGACCGTCGCGGCCGCAGCGACGAACGCCGACGCCGGGATGACCACGATCCGCGCGATGTGCTGGATGCGCCGCGCGAGCGCCGCGCCCCGCGTTCGGCCCTGGCCCCGCGCGACCCCTTCTTTGACAAACCCTACGAGGCTTCAAGCTCCGAAGCGCCGCCGGTGTGGGAGTCGCAGCGCCCCGCGGGCCGCCCCGGTGTGTCGGCCAACATCAAGACCAAGCG
>JALRBE010000094.1 GCA_023262335.1 Candidatus Saccharimonadia bacterium
GTAGTCGAATTTCTCCACGGCGCGGATCAAACCGAGATTGCCCTCTTGGATCAGGTCCAAGAAGAGCATCCCGCGACCGGTGTAGCGCTTGGCCAGCGAGACCACCAGGCGCAGGTTGGCCTCGAGGAGGTGATTCTTGGCACGGCGACCGTCCTCGGCGATCCACTCAAGGTCCCGCCGAAGCTTCTCCGCGATCCGCGCACCGCTGTTCAGTCGCTCTTCAGCGAAGAGCCCGGCCTCGATGCGCTTGGCGAGTTCGACTTCCTGCTCGGCGTTGAGCAGGGGAACCTTGCCGATTTGCTTGAGGTAGTCCTTGACCGGGTCAGCAGTGGCGCCGGCCTGGGTGACCTGCTGGACCGGCTCATCAGTGTCGTCGACATCCGACAGCACGATCTCCTCGGACTCGCCTGCCTTGCCCGAACCTCCCTTGGCCTCGTCCTCCAGGCTGGCTAGGTCCTCAGCGAGCTCGGCCTCGAGTTCGGCCTCGAGTCCGGCCGCGTCCTTCAGGTCCGGCTCTTCGTCGCCGCTGGAGGATTCATCAAGCTCTGCGTCAGCGTCCTTGC
>JALRBE010000095.1 GCA_023262335.1 Candidatus Saccharimonadia bacterium
AGGCCTCGATGTCGAAAATTTTGCGACGGTCGCGGAACTCGGCAAACGTCACCGCAAGTCCATCACGGCCGGCACGGCCGGTGCGGCCGATGCGGTGGGTGTAGTCCTCGGCCTTCATCGGCAGGCCGTAGTTGAAGACGTGGGTGATGGTCGGCACGTCGATGCCGCGCGCGGCGACGTCGGTCGCGACCAGGATCTGCACCTGGCCGTTGCGCAGCGCCATCAGACGGCGGTTGCGCAGGCCCTGGCTCAGCGCGCCATGCAGCGCGACGGCCGAGAAGCCGACCTGCTGCAGTTCCTCGGCCAGCGAGTCGCATTCGATCTGGGTGCTGGCGAAGACGATGGCCTGGTCGATCGAGGCGTCACGCAGCCAGTGGTCCAGCAGCTGGCGCTTGTGCTCGGCGCTGTCGCACCAGAACAGCTGCTGCTCGATGCTGGTGTGCTTGTCCTGCGGCGTGTCGATCTGCACCTTCTGCGGCTCGCGCATCACGCGCTGGGCCAGGGTCTGGATGCGCGGCGCGAAGGTCGCGCTGAACATCAT
>JALRBE010000096.1 GCA_023262335.1 Candidatus Saccharimonadia bacterium
CGTTCGCCGCCGACTACCTGCTGCGCGTGAAGGGCGACTCGATGATCAACGCGGGCATCCTCGACGGCGACCTCGTGGCCGTGAAGCAGCAGCAGGACGCCCGTGACGGCCAGATCGTGGTGGCGCTGCTGGAGGACGAGGCCACGGTGAAGCGCGTCTTCCGGGAGCCGGGCGGCGTGCGCCTGGAGGCCGAGAACGCGGCGTACGAGCCCATCCGCGGCACGGATATCTCGGTGATCGGCCGGGTCGTCGGGGTGATGCGCGACCTCTAGCGCGGTACCCTGCGGGTGCGAGACAGGCAGTCGCGGGGCCCTTGGGCCTCGAGGAAAGTCCGGACACCGCAGAGCAGGGTGCTGGCTAACGGCCAGCCGGGGAAACCCGAGGGAAAGTGCCACAGAAACGAAACCGCCTCTTCGGAGGTAAGGGTGAAAAGGTGCGGTAAGAGCGCACCAGCGGTCCGGTGACGGGCCGGCTGGGTAAACCCCACCCGGTGCAAGGCCGAACAGGGACGACATCAGGTTGCTCGCCGAGTCCCGG
>JALRBE010000009.1 GCA_023262335.1 Candidatus Saccharimonadia bacterium
TACATGTTGTCGGTGAACTCATACCGGCCGGTGTATGGCAGCTTGCCAGCGACGACCAATCCGGACACGGCAAAATACGTCAGGAGCAGCGTCTGGAAACACTCGGCGGTGTACTGTCCGGGTAGCGCGGCGCCGTCGAAGAAGCCGCAGGTACAGGTGACCGGCGATGACGTGCGCGTGGGTGGCAAGATAGAAACCAGCTATTCGACGTATCCGGTCGCAGGGCTCACGACGCGCTTTGGCAGTTGGGGGCAGTACGCCTCGTACTCCGTCGGCACGGTGACCGGCTTCGCCACGCAAGCGGCGCTTCGCGGCAGCGGTATCGCGGACGGCGGGCCTGCAAGAGACTACAGCGCGCTGACGTTCGCGAACGTCACGTCGCCGTTCGGTGGCTACGCGCCAACCAAAAGCGCCGTGAATTCGCCTGGCGCTACCGGAGTCAAGCAGCTGTTCATGCCGCTCGCGAACGCGACGCCCGTGACGGCGCCGACGCTTGCCGGTCCTGCGTCGGTTGAGATTTCTCGCATTGGCAGCAGCAAGAAGCCGTATCTCGTGTCGGGACCCGTATCGATTACGGCGGGCACGCCTGCCGAGATGCCTGCCGGCAAGACCGTCATTTTGGTAGCAACGGGGACGGTGACCATACGGAGCGATTTGCGCTACACGCCGGCGGCGCTGGACGCGCGGCTCGGGCTTGGGCAGATTCCGCAGCTTGTCATTATCGCGCCGAATATCCACATCGCGGAGAACGTCCGGAACATCGACGCTTGGCTGATCGCCGACAGCGACAACGGGACGATCGATACCTGCGAACCTCGGTCCTCGGCGACACTGAGCCCGACGGTCTGCCGCGACCAGCTGGTGGTGAACGGTCCGGTCGTCACGGACAAGCTCAAGCTGCATCGTACTGCCGGTGCTGAGTCCGGGCAAGAAGACAATCCGGCGGAGCGGTTCAATAACAGGGGCGATTCCTACTTATGGGCGCTGAATTACCTCCGCGATAATAACCAGAGCAATCTCATAACGACGAACAGAACGGAGTTACCGCCACGGTACTGACGCCTATGAAAACGAACGAACCTGAAGCAATCAAAGAAGTGTCGCAACAATCTGGCGAGGGCCGGCGAAAGCTGCCTGCGCGCCGTAAGCGGATGATCGCAGCGGTCACGGCCGCAGCGGTGATTGTGGTCGGCGCGGGAGCGGTCATCTACTCAATGGTCGTCGATACCCCTGAAAAACTGCTTGCGGACAGTCTGTATAATACGTTCAGTCTAAAAAAGGTGACGTACGAGGCGACACTGGACAATCCGGCGGCAGACCCGTTGAAGGCTGAGTCGAGGAAGCTGACGGCCACGGGGCGGTACGCCAGTGATGTCGGCCACGGGGCGACCCTTACCACGACGTTGCCATTGTCTGGGTATGACCTCTCGATCGTCGCCGAAGCGGTGCTTGTGAACGACGGCGACGCGTACGTGAACTACAAGGATATTACGTACATGCCAGTGTCCGGCGGCGCCTTGCCAGGGCATATTGACGACGCCATGCAGGCGTCGACCAAAAGCATGCTCACCAACAAATGGCTGAAGACGGAAGCCGAGGAGCTCCGAGTTGGCAGCAGCTGCGAGCTTGGCGCGTTCCAGAAGCTCCAAAAGGAGCCTTCACTGGCCAGGGATCTGGTCGGCGCGGTGCAGCGTGCCGGGGGCATGCGAATAGGCACCAAGGACGCCACTGACAGCGAGGTGACGCTTACGGCAATGCCGAAGCCCGAAAAAGCGGCAGATGCTTTGGCGGCATACAAGGAGACGTCGTTTTACAAAGATATCCTGGCGTGCAGCGGGTCGGAAGAGACGGCGCTGCAGGGCGTCAGCGACGTGATCCTGAAAGGATCGTTTGAACTGCGGATCGACAAGAAGGCGCGGCTGATCAAGGAGCTACGCCTGACGCACGGCGAAGAGGGTGGCAAGGCGACGCTACGCGTGGCGATCAAACCGGCATCTGACGTTACGGTGGACATACCCAAGGGCGCTGTCAGTAGCCTGGCTCCTGTCGCCCCTGTGCCAAGCAACTAAAAATCCCTTTTCCATACCATGACGCTTATGGTATCATTAGGACTATTATGGCGATTATAAAAGGCGTGGGCGATTTCTTCGGTCTGGACATAGGCACTGCCGGGGTACGTGTCGTGCAGCTTGCTCCTGGGGCGAACGGCCGCTGGTCCCTGAAGCATTACGGGTACGCTCCTATCGATCTCAAGACGGCGCTGGCGGATTCGGCGGAGGCCAAACAACGGCTTTCCGAAGTGATCATGACGGTCGTTGGGCAGAGCGGCATCAAGACCAAAGCGGTAGCCATAGGGCTGCCTGCGACCAAGACCTTCGTGACGGTCATCGACGTGCCGAGCACGAGCGTGCCTGATTTGAAAAGCACCTTGCGGTACCAGTTGGACCAGTATATTCCGATGGCCGTGGACGATGCCAAGGTGGACTGGGCGGTACTCGGGCAGTCTCCGCAGGACCCCGCGTTGCACGAAGTCCTGATCGCGAGCACCGCGGCGTCGTACGCGGAAGAACGGCTTGAACTGATCGAAGGGCTTGGTTTCGACGTGATTGCTGCCGAACCGGAACCGCTCGCGACCATGCGCTCGGTACTGACTCCCGGCGCGAAGGACGCGCAGGTAATCGTGGATATGGGCGAACAGTCGGTAAACGTCGTTGTCAGCTACGGCGACATGCCACGCTTGGTGCGAACGATACCGAACGGCTTGAGCACGCTGACGCATGCGGCCGTTCAGAACTTAGGCGTCGAAGAAGACCAGGCGCGCCAGTTCATCTTGAAATTCGGCCTTGCCAGCGACAAGCTCGAAGGCAAAATCCCGCAGGCACTAGCTGGCACTCTTGACGGCTTTACGTCAGAGCTGTCAAAGTCAATCAAGTTCTTCCAAACCAAGTACACGTCTTTGACCGTCGGCAATATCGTCCTGGTGGGCTACGCGGGGACGATTCCGCAGATGGCGGAATACTTGTCGAACAAATTGGGAATCCAGGTTTCGGTCGCGAATCCTTGGCAGTTCGTTGCGGCGCCGACCGACCCGAACTTCGTGGCGAACACGACTGAGTTTGCCGTTGCCGTCGGTTTGGCGCAGCGGGGAGGCGACTTATGATAGAAATCAATCTCGTCCCTGACGTCAAACAGGAATTCATACGAGCAAAGCGCGTTAGGAATCTTGTGGTTTCCGGAGCGGTACTGGTCGGAATCGCTGCTATTGGGATCGTGGTACTGCTTGCCGTTTATCTGTACGGAGTTCAGACGCTCCGCTCGAGCTTGGCGAACGATGCTATCAAGGAGAACTCTTCCAAGTTGCAAAAGACCCCTGACCTTGCGAACATACTGACGATCCAAGGCCAGCTCGCGAGTCTCAGCTCGCTGCACGACCAAAAAAACGTCGGATCCCGCGTGTTCGAGGTACTGCAGGCGATCAATCCGTCAGCACCGAACCAAGTCACGTTCTCGACCGTCAAATTCGACGCGACGACCGGCATCGTTCATTTGGACGCACAGGCCGCCGGCGGCTACGTCGCGGCGGATGTCTTCGAGAAGACGGTACGAGCGATCACGTTTACCTACCAGGTGGAGGGCGACAACAACGCGACGAGCAAACCGCTTGTTACCGACGTGTTGTTGTCTGGTCTCAGCTACGGCGAAGATGCCAGTGGCAAAAAAGTTTTGCGGTTCTCGGCCGATCTGACGTACAGTCCGGAACTGTTCCAGGTCTCGTCGAAGGAAGTCCGCATCGAGCGGCCGGATTATCAGAACGCGACGGACTCGTTCAAGTACCTGCCAGGCAGTTTGTTCAGTAGTCGTGCGACCGACATAGGGGAGGGACAGTAATGGATAATACCGTGTCGGCAGGCGTGCGAAAACGGCAGCAAATCAAACGGGCGAACAGGACGATGTTCCTTTGGATAGCCGGAGTTTCGGCGATTGTCGGGGTGGCCGTCGTTTTGTCGATTTTCCTCGTGCAAAAGATCGTGTTTGGCGAAAAAGTCATCGCCGAGAAGAACAAGACGGTCGACGTGCTGCAAAAGAACCTGCAAGCGGTTGACGGATTGAAGCAGAATATCAACGTGTTGAACACGAACGAGGCATTGAATAAAACGAAACTCAAAGAAACCGACACGGCAATCCAATCCGTCCTAGACGCGCTGCCGGCAAACGCGAACCCGACGGCGTTGGCATCGTCGTTGCAAACGAAGTTGCTCGCGGGTATTCCGGGAGTGACCCTTGAGGCGCTCAGCGTCGATTCGCCTGGCGTCACGACGGGCGCGGCGGCGCCAGCGGCGCCTACGGGTACAGGCACGACAAGCACGGGCGCGGCGAACCAGATCAACTACAGCTTTTCGGTGAGTGCCGGCGCTAATAATTACGATGCGCTCAGGCAAGTATTGGCGCGCGTCGAGCGGTCGATCCGACCGTTCAACAACCAGATGGTAAGCATCGAAACGCAGGGCGAGAAGTTGACGATGAAAGTCGACGGCGCAAGCTACTACGAACTGGCGCGTACGCTCGAACTCAAAGACAAGGTGGTAAAACCATGAAACGCAGTGATATAGCGGCGATCGTATTCATAGCCAGCACGAGTGTCATTATCGCGTATTTCGTCGCGAACGCGATCGTCGGCAGTCCGTCGTCGAAGAACGAAACCGTCAAGACGGCAGACCCTATTACGGCCGAGATCGAGGAACCAAAGCCATCTATCTTTAACGAGGAAGCGATTAATCCTACCGTCGAGGTAACGATCGGTGATGAATAGCCGTCGGGTGCAGGAAGACGAAACGTGGCATTACTGACGACGGAAATCCAAAGCAAGCTGACGGCGCTTCTTATTGAAGAAGGCCTCGTGTCGCAAGCGGTGCTCGACGCCGCGCGGCAAGAGTCCGAGGAGACGAAGAAGCCGTTCTTCGAACTGTTGACGGAGCGTCGGATCATCGACGAGGAGATGCTAACCCATGCGCTTGCCCAGCTTTCAGGCGTGCCGTACGTAAACCTGACGAACAGTATCATCAGCCAGCAAGTCCTTGACTTGATTCCGGAGGACGTCGCCGAGCGGTTCATGACCGTACCGCTCGCGGAACTGCAAAACAGGCTGGCGGTGGCGATGGTCGACGCGAGCAACGTCCAAGCCGTCGACTATCTTTCGAATCTCATCGAGCGGCCATTGAAAGTATTCATGGCATCGGAAGTCGGCGTGCGTCACATACTCGACCAGTACAAGACGGATCTTTCCACGGTCAACGAGGCGGCGAACGCGTCGCAACAGGAAGCCGACCGCGAAGAAGAGAGCAATATAAAGACGATCGTTCAGGACTCGCCGATCAGCCGTGCGCTGTCGACCATACTTGAGTACGCGGTCAAGTCTCGGGCGAGCGACATCCATATCGAGCCGCTCGATTCGGCCCTCAAAATTCGTTGCCGCGTGGACGGCGTGTTGCGTGAGGTCATGCAGTTGCCGAAGGCGATCGAACCCGCGCTTGTCAGCCGTATCAAAATCCTTTCCGACCTGAAAATCGACGAGCATAGGGTGCCACAGGACGGTCAGTTCGCCGTGAAGGTGGCAAACAAGGAAGTCGACCTTCGTGTCGCGATCAGCCCGGTTGTTTGGGGCGAGCAAGTGGTGATCCGTCTGCTCGACAAATCCGGGACCGCGCTCGACCTTGAGGCGATGGGCTATGCAGGCAGGGCTCTGCGCGCGATTCAAAAAGGCGTCAGACGGCCAAACGGCATGGTGTTGACGTCCGGTCCGACCGGAAGTGGCAAGTCAACGAGCCTGTACGCCCTCATACAAGAGGTGAAGGACGACACGGTCAACATCGTCACCCTGGAAGACCCTGTTGAATACAAGATGAGCGGCGTGAACCAAATACAAGTCAATAGCGACGTCGGGCTGACGTTCGCGACCGGTTTGCGGTCGATTCTGCGACAGGACCCGAATATCGTCATGGTCGGCGAGATCCGCGACGGCGAGACGGCGAACCTCGCCATACAGGCGGCGCTGACAGGACACTTGGTACTCAGCACGTTGCACACGAACAGTGCGGCGGGCGTCTTGCCGCGCTTGCTCGACATGCAGATCGAGCCGTTCCTTATTGCCAGCACCGTCAATACTATCATTGGCCAGCGCTTGGTGCGCCGGGTTTCCGCTAAGCGTGACGCGTACCAGTCAAACCCTATAGAAACGCAGAATATCCTCGCGACCGTCGGGCACCTGTTGCCAAAGACGCCGGCCGAAGTCGCTCAGGTTTCGGCGGATCTTGGCTATAAAGACTTGCCACTTGCCGGTCAAAACGCTTATACTCTAGTCAAGGGTAAAGATACCCCAGCGACCCCAAGAGGATACAGTGGTCGCGCAGGGTTGTATGAAGTCATGGACGTCAGCGAGTCGATTCAACAGTTGATTACCGCTCGCGCGACTTCAAGCCAAATACAGAAACAAGCGATCGCCGAAGGCATGATCACGATGCGCCAAGACGGATACCTGAAGGCGCTGCAAGGAATAACGACGCTCGAAGAAGTCAACAGGGTAACGGCTGACACGGCATAAGGGGGGGTATGGTAAACCAAGAACTGAGAATCGAGATCTTACTTGAAGAAGTCGTGCGCCGACGCGCGTCCGACCTTCATATTCAGGTCGGGCTGCCACCGATGCTTCGGGTCGACGGTTCCTTGACGGCGTTCCCAGGCTTTGACGCGCTCGACGCCTCAGCGGTCGAGACGCTTTTGTTCTCGATTCTTGACCAAGAGCAGCAGCAGATTCTCGACAAGGACAAAGAGTTCGACTTCAGCTTCGCGTTCGGCACTCTTGGCCGATTCCGCGTGAACGCGTATCACGAGCGAGGTAACCTCGCTGCCGCGCTCAGGTTCATCCCGAACGAAATCAAAACGATCAGCGAGCTCGGCGTGCCTCCGGTCGTCATGAACTTTTCAAGCTATCCTCGCGGTCTCGTGTTGGTGACGGGGCCGACCGGCAGCGGCAAATCAACGACGCTTGCCGCGCTCGTCGACAAACTCAATACCGACACCGCGCAGCACATCATTACCATCGAAGATCCTATAGAATTCACGCACAAATCGAAGAAGTCGGTCGTCGTGCAGCGCGAAGTGCATTACGATACGTACAGCTTTTCGGCAGCGCTCCGCTCGAGCCTTCGTCAGGACCCCGACGTCGTGCTTATCGGCGAGATGCGCGATCTTGAAACGATCAGCGCCGCCATTACCATCGCAGAGACGGGCCACCTCGTGCTCGCTTCGTTGCACACGAACAGCGCCGCCCAGTCGATCGACCGTATGATCGACGTATTTCCGCCGCATCAGCAATCACAAATCAGGGCGCAACTTGCGAACATCCTCATGGGCATATGCTCGCAGCGGCTCGTGCCGACCATCGGCGGCGGACGCATCGTGGCTGCCGAGGTGCTCGTCGCCAACCCGGCAGTCCGTAATATCATCCGCGAAGGCAAGACGCACCAGCTCGACGCGGTCATTCAGACTGGTGCCGACGCGGGCATGCAGACCATGGATCGCACCTTGGTCGGCTTGGTACAGAGCGGCGTGGTCACCTATGACGACGCGCGCAGCTTTGCCGTTGATGTCAGCGAGTTCGAACGGTTAATGCGGGGGTAATCAAACATGCGCAAATTCCATTACGAGGCACGAGACGGCAGCACTGACAAAGTCGTGAAGGCGTTCGTGCAGGCCGAGTCGGAGAGAGACGCCGCCAAGCTGCTGATCGGGCAGAATTTCACGCCTCTTGAGATCACCGAGGTCGATGAGAACGGGGGCATGTTCGAGAAGTTCAAGCATCGGATCACCACGAAAGACAAAGTCGTTTTCACGAGGCAGCTTGCCACTCTGATCGCCGCAGGCTTGCCGCTCTCGCAGAGCTTGCGGTCGCTGGTCGATCAGACGCAGAATCCGCGTATGAAAGGGGTGGTTCAGGAAATCATCGCGTCGGTCGAAGGTGGTTCTTCGCTTCATGATTCCTTCGCCAAGCATCCCGCGGTGTTCAATCAACTATTCCTGGCGTTGGTCGCGTCCGGAGAAGTCTCCGGTACGCTCGACGAGGCGCTGCAGAGCGTCGCCAACCAGCAGGAAAAAGACGCTGCCATCATGAGCCGTATCAGGGGTGCTCTGACGTACCCTGTCATCGTGTTGTTCGTGATTTTCGGCGTGTTGATATTCATGTTGGTCACGGTCGTTCCCCAGGTAGAAAAACTGTATAAGGACCTGCATCAGACGCTTCCGTTCATCACGCAGGCGATCGTGTCGGTTTCGGGCTTCGTGACGCAATACTGGTGGGCGGTTCTGCTTGCTTTGGCGTTCGTTCTGTCGGGCGCCATCAAATATTTCCGGAGCGAAGGCGGCAAGCAGACGCTTGACGCGATCAAACTGAACGTGCCGCTGTTCAAAGGGTTGTTCCGTAGGCTGTACATGGCCCGCTTCACAAGGACTGGCGAAACGCTGCTCCGAGCAGGTGTCAGCATGCTCGACATGTTGGCGATTGCCAGCACGGCCGTCAACAACAGGCTCATAAGCGCCGAGATCGACGCCGCGGCAGAGAAGGTGAAAGGAGGCAAAGACCTCTCGACGTCTCTTGCTGCTGGCGAGTATTTCCCGCAACTTGTCCCGCAGATGATCGGCATCGGCGAAAAATCCGGCCGTATCGACGAAATGCTTGGCAAGACGGCGAAGATTTACGAAGACGAGCTCGACGAGGAAATCAGGACGATATCGACGGCGATCGAGCCGATTCTCATGGTAGTGCTCGCGATAGTCGCGGGCGGCATGGTCGCGGCGATCCTGCTGCCTATTTACAGCCTCGTGAACACGATCCGCATTTAATCTGGACATGCCGTAGCACGTGGTGTACGATTATAAACGTTACCATTATTAATACGTAAGCATCATATAACGACACGTTCATAGAAAGGTGGAAATTCCATGAACACACAACACAAACAAGCTAACGCGGATGGACGAGGTTTCACGATCATCGAAGTCGTGCTCGTGCTTGCCATTGCTGGACTCATATTCCTGATGGTGTTCATCGCGCTGCCCGCCTTGCAACGCGGCCAAAGGGACACGTCCCGCAAGAGCGACGCGGGTATCGTTTCGTCTGCCATTACCGGCTATACGAGCAACAACAGGGGCGCTTTCCCGTCCACGACGAACCTGACCGGCGTATCGACCGGCGTGCTTGCCGCTTCGGGCGGGTATGTCAATTCGAGTTCGGTTTCTCAGAGTACGACTACGGTTACCGTGGTGACGTCCGCGACCGCTCCTGCGGCAACGACGACGGCTACGTATACCGCTACTGACGGCGTAATCGCGGTGTATCAGGGCTATAAGTGTGACCCATCCGTCAGTACTGGTCCTCTTGTCGCCGGCCTGCGTGGCTCTGGCAACAAGTCCAAGTTCGCGACGGTTACGTACGTCGAAGCGGGCGGTAGCGGGGCCTACCACTGCCAAGACAACTAGGCGTTGATTAGCAATGAAACGAGGGCGAATTCGCCCTCGTTTCATTGCGTCCTTTGGTGTATCATAAGAGCATATGCTTTTCGGTTCGGTTCTTGTTTTGATAACATTGGCCCTTTTGGGCCTCGTGCTCGGCAGTTTTGCGGGGGCGACGGTTTGGCGGTTGCGCGCGCGGCAGTTGCGCCTGGACGCAGCCGCGGGTGAAAAGGCCGCCAAGGCCGAGCGGCGGCAGGTCGAAAAGCTCGAAAAACGGCCGCTATCGAAGGATCGGTCCGTTTGCTTGCACTGCGGCCACCCGCTCGGCTGGCGCGATTTGATCCCGCTCGTAAGCTGGCTTTCGCTTCGTGGCAAATGCCGGTACTGCCATAAGGCCATAGGCCGCTTCGAGCCGTTGATGGAACTCGGCCTCGCTACCTTCTTCGTCGTGTCGTACGCGTTCTGGCCCGTCGCGCTCGCGCAGCCCGTCGACGTGTTGCAGTTCGCGATTTGGCTGGTGGCTGGTTTCGGTCTGGCAATCCTGTTTGCTTATGACGCCAAATGGTTCCTGCTTCCGAACGTCGTGACGTTCCCACTGATCGGCTTAGGTGCGTTCAACGCCGTGCTGGTCGTGACAACCAGTCCGATTCCCGTGGCAGCGCTGTTCAGCGTGCTGATGAGCTGCGTAGTACTCAGCGGGCTGTATTATGTCATTTACGTACTCTCACGGCACCAATGGGTCGGTTTCGGCGATGTCAAGCTAGGCTTGGCACTGGCGCTACTGCTTGCCAATTGGCAACTCGCGGTCATCGCGTTGTTCCTTGCGAACCTCGTGGGAACGCTCGTCTTCTTGCCTCAGATGCTGACGGGAACCATGAAACGGCACTCGCACATACCGTTCGGGCCGCTGCTTATCATAGGATGGGCGCTTGCGGGCATTTTCGGCATGCAACTCCTGCAATGGTACGTGGGCATCGTGCTGTGACCGCTATAAAACTTATGCTATAATCGACCTCAAATGACTGCGGCTTCGGACAAGGGTTTCACGATTATCGAGGTAGTGCTTTTTTTGGCCATTACGGGGATTTTGTTCGCGGCCCTTATGGCTGGCGTCGGTACGAATATCGCGCGGCAAAATTACGTCGAGGGCGTCCGCAGCTTCAAAGCGTTATTGCAGGATCAGTTCGCGGAAGCCATGAACGCTCGCCAGGAGGACGGCAACCCTGCGGCTTGTGACGCGGCGACCGGAAGGGTCGAAACCGGGGGCGCGGCGCGTGCAGAGCGACGCGGCTCATCGGGCTGCGTGATACTTGGAAGAATCGTCGAGGTAACGAACAACGGTGCCGCGGTGAGAGTGGCGAGCGTCACGGGTCTGGATACGGCACTCGCGAGCGCCGGACTAGGCGACATTGCCGCTCTTAACGCCGCGGAGCCGGCCATCGCCGACATCAACGGCCAGACGATCGATCTTGACGGAGGGATTACGCTCAGGGCTCCGGTCAGCGGTGGGGCAAGCAGGTATTCGACCGCCGCCGTGCTTTTTGTTCGTTCACCCGTTTCCGGCTCTATGAGGACGTTCGTCGCGGACAGCGTTCCGACCGCTCTCAAGGATATGATTACCCAGGGAAACCAGCGGGAGCTGACCAATTGTTTTGACGGGGCGGTGGCGGTACCGACGCAGGTTGTCAGGATTGACGCGCGCGTGGCGGGTGCCGACGCGTTTAATACCGGTGACGCTCCGACTGGGACCTGCGCCTCATGAACCAACGAGGTGATACGCTGATAGAAGTCATTTTAGCGGTGACGGTATTCAGTATCGTTGCCGTCGGCGGCATGGCGGTCATGAACCAAGGCGTGGCGACGGCTCAGCGCTCGCTTGAAATAGGACTCGTCCGTGCCCAAATGGATGCCCAGGCGGACGCGCTCAGATACATGCACGAGGCCTACGTCAGCAGTCTTGGTTCGGGAGTGAATTCGGAGGCGCGGACCGTGTGGAACGAAGTGGCGGCGAGACACGCGGTCGTTCCAGCGAGCGCCCAGTCGTTTTCTGACGCGTCGGACGGCGAGAAGTGCCAGATGCCAGCACCTGCCGCAAACGGTTCTTCGGACGGCCAGGCATTCGCGATCGACACGCGGCGGCTTGACGGCGCGAATTCGCCGAATGCTCCCGCAGGAACGATATCACTCTTGCCGGTTATACCGTTCGACTCGTCGAATTGGGGATCTTCTCGCGGATTCATGCCTGTCAGTTCGTCGGCCGTTGGCTTTCCTGAGACATACGCGCAGATACGATACGGCGATATGAACAACCCGACGACGCCGGCGGTCGCTCAAGGCATATGGATACAGGCGGTCAGGACGGTCGCGACGCCGACAGAGCTCGGATACGTCGATTTTAATATTCGGGCATGTTGGCAGACACCCGGTCAAACGCTTCCGGTAACGCTTGGGACCGTCGTGAGGTTATATGAACCTGCGGTTTAGAAATGATTCTCGCGGCTTCACGTTGGTGGAGCTGATGATCGCCATGGCGTTCATCGCCATGTTACTGCTCGCTATCGCCATGCTAGTCATCCAAATAGGGGGGACGTACAACAAGGGCGTGACGATGAAATCGGTCAATCAGGCAGGACGGGCGATTACCGAAGACATGCGTCGTACGATCGCCGCGAGCAAGCCGTTCGACGCGACGGTCGTGGCTCACTATAACGACGCGGCTGGCCGTTTGTGCACCGGAACGTATTCGTACATTTGGAACAAGGGCAGCTTGGCGTCGCCAGCCAACGAGTATGCGGCCGGTCCTCATAGCGCGACGCCTATCCGTTTCGTGAAAGTCATCGATAACGGAGCCGGCTACTGCGCCGACCCGACCAAGGATATCGTTTTCGGTGATGCTACCGAGCTTTTGTCGGAGAATAATCTTGCCGTGCAGTTGTTTTCGATACGTCCGCTCAGCGGAGCCGTTTTTAGCGGTTCAAAAATGTACGGCCTGCGTATGGTCCTAAGCGATGCAGGCCAGGAGTCCGTGTACGTGAACACGATCGATGATTCAGGGTGCAAAGCGCCGGGTGAAGACGGCGCCAGTCCGAATCACTGCGCGGTGAACGTAGTGGAATTTACCGCGCTTGCGGGAAGAAGGGAGGTGCGGTAAGTGGTGAACGTTCACAGTAAGCAAAGGGGGGCGGTGTCGATTTTCGTCGTGATTTTCGCGGCGCTGTTGATCGTCATGACCGCGACCGCCTTCGTGAGGATCATGCTGCAGGATCAAATGCAGGCGACCAAAGACGATTTGTCACGGAGCGCGCTTGATTCGGCGAATGCCGGCGTCGAAGACGCGAAGCGGCTCCTCGTGAAATTCAACAAAGAGTGCGTCCAGGCTGCCGGACCGAACTGTGGCACTTGGAGGAACGCGCTCAACGGCGAGGACTGCGACGCACTGCATACGGTGCTTGGCTTAGGGGCGAGCGGGAGCGAAACTGCCGTTGGTAGCGACAGTTCTTTGCAACAGGCGTATACCTGCGTGACCGTGGAGCTGGATACGATCGACTATGTCGGGAGCCTTGCGCCGGGCGTATCGCAGTTCATACGGCTCAAGGGTGTCGGCGATTTCACTCAGGTGAAGATCGACTGGTATTCGAAAGACAACTTGCAAGCGTCGAACGTCTCGACGATTCGCCTCGATGCTGATCCTGCCAGGCCCGATCTGGCAGCCCGTTCGTCGTGGCCGGCAAATACGCCGTCGGTACTGCGTGCTCAGTTCATGCAGTTCGGCGCTTCGTACGCGCTGTCGAGCCTCGACGCCAGCGATCCGGCCAACGACAACAACGCGTCGACGATATTCATGATGCCGGTGACGGATAGCAGGTTGCGAGTACCGCTGACGACGCTGAATTTCAATAGCGCCGCCTACGCGTCGCCGCTGCAGCCCGTGCGTTGCTATGCTGACTTTACGACTTCGAGCAACGACCCATACGCCTGCTCCGTGACGATCGGCGCCGGCGATCCCGACGATTCGGCGAATCCTTCCGCCACCGTACGTCGCGAAGACGCGTACTTGCGCCTGAACGCGCCGTACAACGACACGACCCACTACCGAATCCAGCTGCTCGATGCTAGCGGGGGAGTCGTCAGGTTCGCTGGCGTACAGCCACGGGTCGATTCGACAGGGCGGGCGAACGATTTGTTCCGAAGGATCGTGAGCCGTATCGAACCGGTCGGCAACGACTTTCCGTTCGTCGAAGGCGCCTTGGACGTGACGGGCGATCTTTGCAAAGCGTTCAGCGTAAGTTCCACGACGTTCACCGACAGTACGACGTGCCCGATTCCTCGCTGATTTAAGACTCGCTGTGGTACTTTTCGTACACTTCTCGCAGGTGTTCGTCGGTGACGTGCGTATAGACCTGGGTAGTGCTGATATTGCTATGGCCAAGCATCGACTGCACCGAACGCAGATCCGCGCCGTTCATGAGCAGGTCGGTCGCGTAGCTGTGTCGCATCGTATGGGGGCTAACGTGCTTGGTGATTCCCGCTAAGCGCGCATAACGGCTCAATATACGCTGGATGCTCCGTGCTGTCAGGCGCCGGTAATCGCCAGAAGTATCGGGACTGACGTTGCGGCTGTAGCTGATAAAAAGTGGCCCAAGGCTGTCGTCGCGAGCCTCCAAGTAGTTCGTTATGTGGTCGGCTGCCGCTTGGCTGATGAACACGGGCCGGTCCTTCTGGCCCTTTCCGCGCACCATGAATTCCCGCCGCTTCGTATTGACGTGATCGCGGTCCAGTCCGACGAGCTCGGAGACGCGCAGGCCGCTCGAAAAAAGCAGCTCGATGATCGCTCTGTCGCGAAGGCCTTGCTCGGTGGCGTCATCGATCTGGCTGATGAGCCGGCGCACTTCGTCTTGATAGAGAAACGTGACCTGTTTGCGGCTGACTTTCGGCAGGACGATCTTGTCAGGAGCAAGCGTAGGGATGTCACGATTGGAGAGGTAGTGTAGGAAGCCGCGTAGCGCTATCAGATGGTAGCTCTGCGTGATCGTCGCGAGCTCTTCGTCATTGAAATTTTTGTAGCGGTTCAGCCAAAGCCGATACTTGCGTACCACTTCGCTAGTAATTTTTGCAACCTGTATGTCCTCCGTGAACTCGACGAACCGTTCAAGGTACAGCCTGTAATTCTCGGCGGTTTTGCGTGAACGGCCGCCTTCGACTTCGAGGTGTTCGATGTAATCCTGAATCAGTTCGGACGTGTACATACCATTAGCATAACCTAAAACCGGCAGATGCGACAAAGCAGGCGACGGTCGCTCATGAGAGCCGGCGCATTTATTCCGATAATGATAATAAGGGTGGGAAGCGCAAGCTCTTCCCTGTATACTTGGTAGCAATGACTATCCTCGAAAGCATCGTGCTCGGCTTGATCCAAGGCTTGACCGAATTCATTCCCATCAGCAGTTCCGGGCATCTCGTTATCGCGCAGTATTTTTTCTCGGGCGCGTCCGAGCATTTGTTCTTGGAGTGGATCAACATCGGCACCATGCTCGCGCTCGTCGTTTATTTTTGGCAACGCATCCTGACGATTTTCGGTGACATTTTCGTTCGCAAGAACTACCGGCTGCTGCGAAATATCATCATTACTTCCGTTCCTGCCGGAATCGTCGGATACCTTGCGGCCGATTTCATAGCGGGGAGCGCGTTTTTTGGCAGCGTGGAAGTGGTCGCCGTCATGGCTCTTGTCGTCGGTATCATCATGATCGTCCTCGAAAGACTGCCCAAGGCGTCGGCAATCGAAAACGGAGAAGCCTTGACCAAGCCGCGTGCCCTCGCCATAGGCCTGGCGCAAATGGTAGCGTTGATTCCTGGGACGTCGCGTTCGGGCGCGACCATCATCGCCGGGCGTTTGAGCGGCCTTTCGGCAAAAGAGGCGGCCGAATACAGCTTTTTGGCGTCGCTGCCTATCATGGCCGGCGTGACGTTAAAGGTTGTTATTCAGGATCACGCGTATTTCGTCGCGAACGTCGACGCGCTGATCGTCGGGAACATCGCGGCCTTTCTTTCGGGTCTTTTTGCCGTCGGGTTCCTCATGCGGTATTTGGCAAAGCACGGCCTGGCACTCTTCGGATGGTACCGAGTTGGCCTTGCGGTAGTGCTCGCCACGATACTTTTGTTACAATAGTGAAGTCCGTACGAATGGCATGAGCCGTTCCGAAGCGTGTTCCGCACGCGATAACAAAGCAATTATCCAAGGAGAAGCATGAGCGAACATATCCAACGCACCCTGATACTATTCAAGCCTGATGCCGTCCAACGCGGCGTCGTCGGCGAAATCCTGACCCGCTTCGAGCGTGTCGGCCTTAAGATCATTGGTACCAAAATGATCGCGCCCGACAAAGATCATTACTACAAGCACTACGAGGAAATCGGTCAGGTTATTACCCGTCGCGGCGAGACGACGTTCAACAACGTGCTCGACATGATGAACCAAGGGCCGGTCATCGCCATGGTACTCGAAGGCGTCGAAGCGGTGGAGCTTGTCCGTAAGCTCGTCGGCTCGACCGAACCGAAATCGTCAGCGCCTGGCACGATTCGCGGCGACTTCTCGCACATGAGCTACGGCTACGGCGACGAAAAGGGCGTCGGTATCCCGAATCTCATCCATGCGTCCGGCGACCTCGCCGACGCCAAGAAGGAAATCCCGCACTGGTTCAGCGACGACGAACTCTACGACTACAGCGTGGTGAACGAGAAGTTTACCCGCTAACAACGAAAATAACCCCATCAGGGGTTATTTTTTTGGAAATACGCCAATAGCCTCTCGGCGAACGGCAGTCTCTCTTCCGGACTCACGAAGCGCTTATGTTCGTGGTTTTGGTACAGTTTGTCGTCTGGGTATCGCGGAAACACATGAACGTGAAGGTGCCAGACATCCTGGTTGCCGTCGGGTTCGTTATGCTGCCTCGTTGACGTGCCCGTGCAGCCGTACGTCTCGCGGATCGCGACGGTGATTTTTTGCACGGTCTTTCCAACTGCGACATAGGAGTCCTCTGGTATTGAATAGAGGCTCTCGTGGTGTTCCCGGGGAATGACGATAACATGGCCTGGGTTGTTTACCCACCACTTCGGGGCGATGAAGGCGACCGTCTCAGCGTCTTCGTAAACGATGTCACTGTTACGTTTGTAATCGGTTTCGTTGCCGTCGAGCCAATCGCAGAACGGGCATACGTAATCGGTCGGTTCATGAGAGTGCATACGAGCAGTGTATCATAAGGGGTGGTATAATAACGCATGCGCCCCGGTAGCTCAACTGGATAGAGTAGATCCGTCCTAAGGATATGGTTGCAGGTTCGACTCCTGCCCGGGGTACCAAAGAAAATAGGCCAGCGAACTGGTCTATTTTCTTTTGTAGATTCGTGACACGAATCCGAACCTGGAGGGTTCGGCGTAGTGAAAAAAGGAAACGAAAAGTTCTTTTCGTCCCTTTTTGAACGGAGGAGCGAAGCGATCTCCTGCCCATATTCTGATAATTTCTGCATCTTAAGCGCGCACATTGCTCCTGTTCGACCAAAGTCTTCTTCGCCCCATTTCGTGCTAAAATAGCAGCACTATGAGCCGCGACGATAGCCAGCGTGATTTCGAAGGCCAGCGCGAGGGCGAGGAGCTTCTCTTCGTCTTTCGTCGGCATATGATCGCCATGCGCAAGGGTTTTTATTTGTTTCTTATCCCGTTTGCCGTTTCGTCGCTGCCCGTGTTCGTGTGGCCTACGGTGCTGGAGGTGTACTGGATTCCGCTTGGAGGCTTCGTTCTCGGTTTCGTATTGTTCCTGTACCACTATTTGATGTGGTATTACACCATTTACATCGTGACGGACCAGCGGCTACGCCAGGTGACGCAAAAGGGGTTCTTTGGCAAGGATGTCGTGGAGCTTGGTCTGTCAAAGATACAAAACATAAGCTATAATGTACCAGGACTGAGCGGTGAACTGTTCGGGTTTGGCACGATTGTCATTCAAACGTATGTCGGCGATCTCGTGATCAACAAAGTGGAACACCCTGAAAAAATCTATAACCAACTGCAAGATGCGGTCCAGGCGGCATCACCAAGGGAGAGCAATGAAGAAACTCCGTCTTAAGCGAAAAGCGGCACCTCAGGAGCCGCCAAGTCGTATCACCAACGAGACCGTCGCCGAGCACCGCGAACGGATTCTTGCTGGTGGCCGGCGTTTCAAGTATCCCGTCCAATACGCACGACACCGGCTTGTTATCAAC
This sequence comes from Candidatus Saccharimonadia bacterium, assembly GCA_023262335.1. GTDB lineage: Bacteria > Patescibacteriota > Saccharimonadia > Saccharimonadales > Saccharimonadaceae > UBA2112. The sequence continues at coordinate 17,760 of JALRBE010000009.1, forward strand.
GCGATCATTATCAGCGTCGTGGCGCTGCTCGCAGTAGTCGTTTTGGCATGGTGGCAGCTGTATCCTCAGCAGAATACCTCAACGTTCTTCTACCGTATTACGAGGGTGCTGCCGTTGCCTGTCGCTACCGTTGACGGTCAGAGTGTTCCCTATAGCAGTTATTTGTCCGCGTTCCGCTCGCAGGAGCATTATTTGCAGACCAAAGAAGGCGTCGACCTTTACAGCAAAGAGAACAAGCAGCAACTGGACTTCATCAAGCGTAAAGCTCTTGATGACGCCGTTGCCGATAGCTATGCCGCTAAGCTCGCGAAAGAGCGGAACATTACCGTCACCAGTGAGCGTGTCGACGCGGCGATCGCCCATCAGCGAGCATCAAGGGACGGCGTGACGTCGCAGGAAACCTACGATGCGATCGTCATGGATCACTTCAGTTGGACCCCGGCGGAAGCGCGCGAAGTTACCGAGCGAAAACTCTTGTTGCAAGAGGTAGCTTACGCCATAGACAAGACGGCCATGACGCAGCGCGACCAAGTCCTTGCCAAACTCAAGACGGAAGCCGATTTCGATAAGGTCGCGACGAGCATCGCGCCCATAGGCGAGGCGCGCGTCCAGGCGGGCCTCACGCCGCTGGTGCCTGGTAATAACCAGGACGGCGGGCTTGCGGCGGCAGCGGTCAAGTTGGATGTCAATCAGGTGTCGGACGTATTCCGTTCAACGACTGGAGATGGCTACTACGTGGTCAAACTGCTCGAGAAAACCAGCGACAATCGGGTGCGATACGCATACCTGAAGGTGCCATTGACGACGTTCGGTGAGCAGTTGAAAGCACTGAAGAAAGACGATAAGAGGTACACTGAGTACATATCGGTCGCTGCTGTGAAGGCGGAGCTGCAAACGCAATAAAGGAGGAAATTATGTATACGGTCCCTGATCTTGGGTATGACTACGACGCACTTGGCAATTATATCAGTAAAGATATCATGATCTTGCACCACGACAAGCATCATCAGGCGTACGTCGACAAATTGAACAAAGCGCTCGACGACGCTCCGGCTCTGAAAGAACGACCGCTCGAATCGCTGCTCGGCGATCTCGACAGCCTTCCTGAGCAGGTGCGAACCGCCGTGCGTAACAATGGTGGTGGTCATTACAATCATTCGCTCTTTTGGCAGTGGATGTCACCGGCCGGAGGCGGCGAGCCATCCAAGGAGCTGGCAGATGCCATAGCCGCCAAGTACGGAAGCTTCCAGGGATTCGTTGACGAGTTCAGCGCCAAGGCGCTCGGAGTGTTCGGAAGCGGATGGGTGTGGCTGCAGCCGAACCTCGAGATTATCACGACTGCCAACCAGGATAATCCTATAAGTTCAGGCTTGGCGGCGCCGATCCTGGGTTTGGACGTTTGGGAGCACGCGTACTACCTTGATTACAAGAACAAACGTGACGATTACGTGCAGGCGTGGTGGAACGTCGTCGATTGGGACGTGGCGCAGGCGCGTTTCAACGGCGGTACGAAATAGCTGCAACTACTGCTTGCCAGGGGGCCGCTCGAACATATCGAGCGGCTCTTCTTCGTCGATGTACACCGAATTGTTGTGACGGGATTGCGGCGATGCGTTTTGCGGTGGGGCTTCAACGGGCTGCCGGGGCGCTTCCGGACGTGGGTTTTGCTCCTGGCGCCAGTTGTATCCATCGTCGATAACAACGGTTGATGACGGAGTGCTGCTTACGGGCGACCGCTCGAATTTGTTCCGTCGGTATGCCATGAATCCAAGAAACCCGAAGGCGAGCACGACAGTGCCTCCAACGAGCACGCCAAGGAACGTCAATATCGTCGTACCTGAGCCAGGTCCGCCTTCGAGGGGGGAGCTGGTAAGGTTGTAGGCGAACGTTTGGGATTCGGGCGCGCTGCCGTTTTCGGGGATGGTTTTCTTCACGATGGTCAGCTCGACGGTTTTTGAAGCGGTTTCCGTGGTGATGACCGCTTTGTAGTCGCCTGTCGCCAGTCCGAACGACGCTTTTCCGCTGGCTGCGGTCGTGAACGTTCGTGAGTCGACGCGTATTTGCGCGCCTTTGACGGGCGCGTCATTTTCGGTGATCGTCATCGTTACCGGCAGACCGCTTGTCACGATCGTCCCCGTGTACGTACCTGTTGCGGTATTCGTGCCCGAACCGGCAATAGAGAAGTAGTAGCGTTTGCCTGGTTCGAGACCCGTGATGTTCGTGCTGAACATGCCGTCAGTGAGCGCGACGACCGCCTGCTTGTCCATTTCCGACGATGAGCTGCCGTAGGTCGCGGTACTTTTGGGGTTGGGAGCATTGACTTTCCATGTGACGGTTGCCGCGTTGTAGCGCGGTTGTATTTGCACGGCGCTGACGATTCCTGTCGGATCCGGCGTATCCTCGGGTTCGGGTTCCGTCGACGGCGTCGGTGTCGGACTGACGGAGACGGTCGGCGTCGGAACAGTTGAGGGGCGGACCGATACCGAGGGCTTTGGTGCCGGAGGCGACCCTGCGGCGGGCGGTGCCGGACTTGCTATCGTGACGACGGAGCTCTTGTAGCTCGTCGGGGAGTTATTTACGTAGCTGTCACCGCTGAAACTGATGACCGCGGTGCCGGCCGCTGTCGGTTTGAGCGCGACGGTGAAGAGCGTCGAGAAGCCGGTGTCGGTCGAGCTTCTTGTGAGAGAGAAGCTGATCGTTCCTTGACCTTGATTGACGGCCGCGGTCCCGGCCCAACCGCTACCGAGAGTCGTTGCGCTGGCCTGCAAAAGATTCGCAGGGAATGTCACCGTTCCGGCTGCTCGCTGAGGCGAGGTACCGGAAGTAATGAACAAGGCTTTGACGGAGTAGGTTTGTGCTGCCGCGCCCACGGAAGTGCTGCCTGTTGCCGGCGTTATGATGAGTTGGTTGTTGTCGGCTCTTGCGATCGGCGCTGGTGCGCCCCATAGCACGAGCGCGATTGTCAGGATACCGGTAACAAGACGTGACGGTACCGTCTTGAAGCCTGTCATGCGGCGCTCTGTCATGATTGGCCCCCGGTTGGTGGCGTACTCTGCGCTGGGGGCGCATGGGCTATGCTGAGGTCGGTGTCATCGGTGTCCGGAAGTGTCTGTTCGGTCGTTGTCGGTACCTGGTTTCCGGGCGTCTGACGGTGTATGATATCCAGTTCGCCAGTGGCCGCGTCGTAAATCGCACTCGGTTCTTCTGACTCGGCGACGGGCATCGATTCGATGGCGGTCAGTTCGGGAGAAATTTGTTCATCCACAGGGTATTCCATGGGAGTCTGGGACGTAGGATCGGTTTGCTGGGCTGCGTCGCCCTCGGGCTGTAGCGGAGGCAGCGGCAGCGACTCGGGACTGAAGCTTTCCATGGGTGCCTGCGCTGGAGCCTGTTGTTCGGGTGCTGTCTCATAGTCAGGTTGTTGGGGAGCTATTGAGGCCTCTTGAGGGAGTGTCGGAGTTGTTTCCGTTGAATAATTATTTTGTTCACTTATGCTTGCGGGAGTGGCGTACGTCGCGGCTTCTATGTTTGGGGCCGGCGTGTTGCCGTTGTTGTTCGTACGATACGTTTCCAGCGCGGTGCCATAGTTGGCGATAAGCAGGTCCTCGTCAACGCTGCCGTTTTCGGACGTTTCTTGTTGGCGTCGCTTGGCTAGGAAGAACCATAGTGCCCCGCCTATGCCAAGCAGAACGGCCACGAGACCTGCGATTGCAAGGAGGAGATTGTCGTTGTCGTCGTTACCACTGCCATCAATGGCCGCGTTGAGGACGAACGATTGCAGTTCGATGCTTCCGCTTGCGTTCGCTTGCTTTTTGGCAACGGTGAATTTTGCCGAGTATGCCGCCGTCGCTCCTACGGGAGTAATCGATGCCGTGAACGCTCCGTCTCCGAGCTCTGCCGTAATGATCGCGTTCTTGTTTGCGGTAAACGTGCGCGAACCGATCGTGACTTTTGCTCCGGGTGCGAGCACGCCGTTTTGCTGCACGGTCAGTTGGACCGGGTAGCCTCTGGTGGTGAACGTTCCATTGTAAGTTGCTCCTTGCAGACTGTCAGAAGAAGCCGCTTTTATGGTGAAATGATACAGCGTGCCGGCTTTGAGCGCTGGCAATTCAGCCTCGTAGCTTCCGTCGTCTTGTTGTTCTACGGTCGCCTTCGTCGTGGCGGCGTTCTTTGATGTGCCGTACGTGAGCGTTGGGGTGATGCCGTCTCGGTTCAGCGTCCATGTCACGCTGTTTCGCTGGCGGGTCGTTACCGACTTTATGTTCTCGATTTTCAGGCCTCCGTCGCTGTTGGTGGTCGGTTCGGGGGTTTCTTCTTGCGTTGGCGCGGGCGTTACCGAAGGTTGAGGACTAGCGCTCGGCGTAGGGGTTGGCGACGGCCGCGAAGGATTGGTTGGCGTCGTCGGTCGCGGCGCGGGAGTTGGCGTTGGAGTTGGCGGCGGTGGAGTCACGCAGTTCGGCGGGGTGCCCGTTTGCCCGGCGGGACAAACGTTGGGAATGATCGTGAACGTCTGTGAGGTGCCCGAGGTAGGGCCATTATTCACGTTCGTGCTCGAACCGAAGCTCATGACGACGCTACCCGTAGCGATGGCTTTGAACTTCATGCTGATGATTTTCGAGCCGTTGACCCCGGGCGCGTTAATCGCGTAATACGCGACGTAGCGAACGGTTCCCGATCCCGTACCGTCCCATACGCGCGAGTTCGCGCCCCTGAAGGCACCTCCGCTGTCGTTACGATCCGTCAATTGCAGTTTGCTCGCGTCATAGTTGACGACGATAGTCGCGCCGCCGCCCCAAAGGCCTGGATCCGGCACGTTGCCCCTGACTTCCACCGTAATCTCGTTGCCGAGAATTACCGTGCCGCCAGGAGGGGTGAGCGAGACGGTGCCAGCGACGGCGAAAGCACGGGCTGGAAAAATCGAAACCACCGCAATAAGGGCCAGGAGCCCTGCGAATAACCGGTTTCTGTTCAAGCGTTTCATTGAGTTGTTTTTATGTTGTTGCCGTTACCGCTTCAGCTTATCATGACGACCGCTGTTACGTCAACTAAAACACCCCTGTTTTTGCCGTGTCTCTTCGCCACGAAAAAAGTCCACCTTGGGGGTGAACTTGTTTCGTGGCGGGCCCGACCGGATTCGAACCGGCGATCTCCTCCGTGACAGGGAGGCGTGATAGGCCAACTTCACTACGAGCCCTCGTATTGTTGCCTAAGCTCCACGTATCATACCAACTTTTCGCCCCTGGCGCAACGCCTAAGTGACAGTTTATTTATCGGCGGGCGAATGCTATAATCATTCGGACGAGCTCACATGCCGCTGTAGCTCAGTTGGTAGAGCGGCGCTTTCGTAAAGCGTAGGTCTCCGGTTCAAATCCGGACAGCGGCTCCACTAAGGTACGCGGGTATCGTATAGTGGCTAATATGTAACCTTCCCAAGGTTAAGAGCAGAGTTCGATTCTCTGTACCCGCACCAAGGTTAGATTAGAATTTATGAAACATCGTATTACGGATTCACTGAAGACGCTCACCATGGACAGGCCGCTAGCCATCGTGCTTGGACTCTTCCTGTTCGGATGCCTGGCGCTGCTCATCTATTTCACGCTCACTATCCGTCCGAGCGAGTTGCAGGTCGTGAATCATTACACAAGCTTTGGAACGACCAACTTTTACCGTGACCGTTGGCATTATCTTATAGGCTTCGCCGCGTTCGTTATCGTCATGGCGTTTGCCCACGGCGCTTTGACGCTACGCGTGTTGGCGCAAAAAGGGCATGATCTCGCGATGGCGTTCGCTTGGCTCGGCGTAGTATTGGTCGTGATCACTGCCATGATCTCGTACCAAGTCTTAAGTATCGCTTCGTTGACGTAAGCCATGACTGATATCGAAATTCCCCTTGGAAAACGAACGAAACTGTACCGGCTTTTCGAGATGATACCGGCCGTATTCAGTTACGGGGCGATCATCCTCTTGATCGTCTTGTCGCTTGTCAATCCGCTTCTTGCCGCGATCTATCTGCTCGCCGTCATCATAACGACGCTCGTCAAAGCGGTAGGTATCGCGTACCATACGACGACCGGTCGTAATAATCTCGATCGTGCGCAGCGGGTGGACTGGCACGAGCGCCTGCAGCAGCTCGAAGATCCCACCGGTTCGCTCGACAAGATCGCGCCCAAGTCTTCCGGCTTTCAGTATGGCATTCATATCGAGAACTTGCGAACGATCGCCGCCCATGCGGATTCGTACCCAAAACCGTCGCAGTTATATAACGCGGTGATCATTCCTGCGTACAACGAATCATACGATATTATTCAGCCGACCGTGCAATCTGTTGTAGATACGACATTCGATAAAAGCAAAATGATCGTCGTATTGGCATATGAAAAACGCGGCGGGGATCAGATAGCGGCAACGATCAAACGGCTCGAGTCTGAGTACAAAGATGAATTTTTTGCGTTGCTAACAGTACAACACCCTGACAATATTCCGGACGAAGTCATCGGCAAGGGTGGAAACATAACCTATGCGGGCAAGTACCTGCAGGGGTGGCTAAAGTCAAAGGCCATTGAATATAATAATGTGATGGTTACAACGATGGATGCAGACAACCGACCGCATCCAAGTTATTTTGACTACGTCATGTATGAGTACCTCGTGCATCCGGACCGCAAGCAGTTGTCGTACCAACCCGTATGTTTATTTATTAACAACATATGGGACGTCCCCGCGCCGATGCGCGTCGTCGCGACGGGCAACTCGTTTTGGAATATCATCAGCTCCATGCGCCCGCACACGCTCCGTAATTTCGCGTCCCATTCGCAGCCCATGGATGCGCTCGTGGAAATGGACTTTTGGAGCACGCGGACGATCGTCGAAGACGGCCATCAGTACTGGCGCAGTTATTTCCATTTCGATGGTAATTATTCCGTATTACCTATATTCGTTCCGATTTCACAGGATGCCGTGCTTGCGAGTACGTATGTCAAAACCTTGAAGGCGCAGTTCATTCAGCTTCGCCGCTGGGCGTACGGCGCGTCCGACGTGGCGTACGTTGCCACGAGGATATTTCATAAGGACCGTACGGTGCCGCTTGGCGGCAGCTTGGCGCGGCTCATCAGGCTCCTCGATAGCCACGTGACCCTTGCGAGCGTTGCCATACTCATCGCCGTCGGTGGCTGGGTGCCGTTACTTATCAATCCTGAGTCCGCGCATAGCATAGCGGCACATCAGCTGCCAGAGGTCATCAGCCGGGTGCAACAGGTAGCGCTCATCGGTCTCTTTATCACGATATTCTTCGCGTTTAAGATGTTGCCACCGCGCCCCGCCCGGTACAAGAAGCATCGCAATCTCTTCATGGTCGCGCAGTGGCTGCTCATGCCGGTGACGGCCGTGGCGTACAGTTCGCTGTCGTCGTTCACGTCGCAAACGGCACTGCTGATTGGCAAGTACTTCGATAAGTTCGACGTGACCGAAAAGGCCACGGTAAAAGACAAGAAATAATAACTCTACGGAGCAGCGTTTCGGGCGCTGTGATCGCAACTAAGCGGGAGTATCAAAAAGGCAACCTGTCATGAAGATCGATCGCTGAAGGCGATTATTTTTTTGATGGGCGGGGTTTGACCGTTTGGCTCGCCTGGCTCCATGGCACGTCGTATTCGAACGACAGCGCGAACTTGTCGAGAGCGGTGGGCGGGGTAACGGTAATGTGTGTTTTTGACTGGTTTGTCATGCTTTTATATTAGCATAAGCAATTATAATTGTCAATGGAACAAAGTTACTTAGCGTATATCATGCATGATATGAACTACTGGTATATGGCGTAAAATGGGTGGTGGAAAACTGGTGTGGATACGTGGATAACAGAAAATACCCCTGTTAATGAGATCGTTTTTATTAGTGTGCGATAGGCGGGGAGGTATTTTCTAACGAAGAAGACCACCTCGTCGGATGGTCTTCTTTCTATGGTGGGCGATGAGGAATTCTGCGCGGCGAGTCGTAAGACGAGCCAAGAAGCGAAGGCTGTGGCCGGAGCGATACCTCGAGTTTTGTGGCGCAAAACATCGGGGATCCGAATTCACCGCGGAATATAATCGCCTATAGAAAAAAGGATTACCATATGCCGGTAATCCTTCTTTCTATGGTGGGCGATGAGGAATTCGAATCCCCGACCTCCTCAACGTCAATGAGGCGCTCTAGCCAGCTGAGCTAATCGCCCATAGATGCTTGGTAGCCGTATTATCGTAACAGATTCGGACAAGTGTTGCAATAACCGGGGTGGGTGCGTTATGATGACAAGTGAGCGACGATGCGGACCAACCACCCGCTGAGCTCCGTGAGGCGTAGGAGCGTACGACAACGCTGCTTCATAAGTGAAAGTCCGGTGGAACCGCCCGTACGAACGGGCCCGAGACATGCGATTTATGGATTTACGGAGTGAATCTGAACATCGCATGTTTTTATTTACCTAAACGAAAGGAACGATATGAACGACGAGCAACTGCACGCTATGCGCCACAGCTTGGCACACATTACCGCCACCGCTGTAAAGCACCTGTGGCCAGAGGCAAAATTCGGCATTGGACCGGTGGTCGAGAACGGCTTTTATTATGACATCGACCTTGGCGACACGAAAATCAGCGAGCAGAACTTTCCAAAAATCGAGAAAGAGATGCGGAAGGTTATCGCGCAGAACCAAGAATTCGTGCGTTCGACCAAGCCGGTCGACGAAGCGATCAAGTGGGCCAAGGAAGGCAAGCAGCCTTACAAAGAAGAGCTGTTGAACGACCTGAAGCGCAGCGGCACGACGGTCGCCAAGGATCTCGACGCTGATGCCATGGGTACGATCGCTGACGGGGACGCTGCCGTAGAAGAGGTCGGGTTTTATACGAACGGTGACTTTACCGATCTTTGCCGCGGGCCGCATGTGGCGAGTACCAATGAGGTCGGTGCGTTCAAGTTGATGCGCGTCGCTGGCGCGTATTGGCGCGGCAACGAAAAGAATCCGCAGATGCAGCGTTTGTACGGCGTGGCATTCGCGACCCAAGAGGAGCTCGACGTGTACTTGGAGCGCCTGGAGCAGGCGAAACTGCGCGATCACCGAAGACTTGGCAAGGAGTTGGACCTCTTTACGTTTTCCGATCTCGTCGGTTCTGGCCTGCCGCTCTATACGCCGCGCGGTACGCTGATTCGTGACGGACTCATCAAGCTTTCCGAGAACGTTCGCTCGGAAGTCGGCTTCCAGAAGGTGTGGTCGCCGCACATTACCAAAAAAGAGCTTTATGAAAAATCCGGCCATTGGGCAAAGTTCGGTGACGAACTGTTCCTCGTGAAGAGCCAGGAGACGACGGACGAGCTTGTCATGAAGCCGATGAACTGCCCTCACCATGCGCAGATTTACGCTTCCAACCCAAGGAGCTACCGTGACCTGCCTTTGAAATACATGGAAACCACCACGAACTACAGAGATGAAAAGACTGGTGAATTGCACGGATTGAGTCGTGTCCGTTCGCTGAGTCAAGACGACAGTCATACGTACTGCATGCCCGAGCAGGTGGACGAGATTTTCGATCAGCTCATAGAAAAAATCCAGTATTTTTACAAGGCGATCGACATGGACCTGAAGCTGCGGCTTTCGCTGCGCGACGACAGTCCGTCGTATCTTGGTCCTGACGAACTATGGGATTTCGGCCAGAAGAAGCTCGCGGAAATCGCCGAGCGCCACCACATTGATTTTTACAGCGAAGAGGGTGAAGCGGCATTTTACGGCCCCAAGCTCGATTTCATGGCTGAGGATGCCATAGGTCGGACGTGGCAGGTCGCGACTATCCAATTCGATTTCGTGCAGCCAGAACGCTTTGAGCTTGAATATATCGACGCTGACGGCACCGCGAAACGGCCTATCATGGTACACTGCGCGATCATGGGCAGCTTCGACCGCTTCTTCTCGGTGTTCATCGAGCATACAGCCGGTTGGTTCCCGTTCTGGCTGGCACCGGAGCAGGTTCGTATTCTGACGATCAACGACACCGTGCTGGATTACGTCGAAGAGATCGAGACGGTACTGCGCGATACGGTGCTTATGGCGCCGATAAAGTATAACGAGATCCGCTTTGCCCGCGATGATCGCAACGAGTCGCTCGGCAAGAAAATCCGCGAGGCTACTGCCTGGAAGATTCCTGTCCAACTGATCGTCGGCCCGAAGGACAAAGAGGCGCGTGAGGTGAGTGTCCGTACGCAGCAGGGCGAAGAGAAGGTCTCTCTTGACGCTCTCGCTGACTATCTTAAACGGCTATAAATCATGGCGAAGGCTAAGATTGCGCTTGATATCGATGACGTCACGGCGGACAGTACCGAGTCGCTGAGGCTTCTCGTGAATGAGCGTATGGGGGTGAGCCTGACACGCGAGGATTATCTGGTGTCATCCGGTCATGCCGACTATTACGAATACGTTTGGGAAAAGAATGGTCTGAAAGACATCAACTACGCGGCGTTCGAGGCAGAGATGGAAGTCGACCAGTCGCATGTGCCGCTCATGGATGGTGTCAAGGAAGCTATGGTGACGCTGAGCAAGACGTATGACATCGTCTTCATTACCGCACGTGATGTCGCCTGGGAGAAGGCGACACGAGAATGGTTCGCGCGGCATTTCGACGGTGATGTCGAGCTGTATTTCTCCGAAGGGTATACCAATGTGGGCAGGATGACCAAAGGGCAGATATGTAAGGCTGTCGGCGCGCAGTGGTTGATTGACGACGTGCCGAAGCATTGTCAGAGCGCGCTTGACGAAGGAGTAAGGGCTATTTTGTTTGGCACGTACGGATGGCATGGCGACGTGCCCGAAGGCGTTATCCGCTGCAAAGACTGGCAGGAGGTCAAAAAGGTGCTTGAGGCATGAGCGACGGCGCATTCAGGCGACGTGTCGAAGAGCTGATGGCACAGGTTCCATACGGCCACGTAACGACATATGGCGATCTAGCGGCAATGGCCGGCCAACCCGCGGCGAGTCGCATCGTTGGCGGTATCGCGCACTTTGGTGACCCTGATTTGCCATGGCATCGGCTCGTGAATCGCTTTGGCGGGCTTGCGAGCGGATTTCATGGTGGCCGTGAAGCCCAGGCTCAGCTTCTTGAGCAAGAAGAAATATATTGTACGAATCACATCGTCGATAACTTTAAGGATATTCGATGGCAACCCCACCTCTGATTGTTGTTGTAGGTCCTACAGCAAGTGGCAAAACCGCTCTGGCTATCGACCTGGCAAAGCGCTTTGGTGGCGAAATCATTTGTGCCGATAGCAGGACGGTGTACAAGGGAATGGATATCGGCACGGCCAAGCCAAGCGCGGCAGACCGCGCGGCAGTACCTCATTGGGGCTTGGATCTCGTAGAGCCCGGTGAACGGTTTACGGCGGCTGATTTTCAGCGGTACGCGACAGCGAAGATAGCCGAGATACGAGAGCGTGGCAACGTGCCGTTCCTCGTCGGGGGTACGGGGCTGTACGTGGACGGGGTCGTCTTTGCATATCAATTCGGTCCCGAAGCCGACGCTACGGCGCGCGCGCTGCTTGAAAGCATGAGCTTAGAAGAATTAATAAATTATTGTGTTGATAGCAACATAAACGTGCCAGAAAATAAGAATAACAAACGGTACGTCATTCGTGCGATCGAGCAGAAGACGGTGAATGAGAAGAGAAGTAGTGAGCCGATACACGGTGCGATCATTGTAGGAATCGCTACGGAACGCAATGAGTTGCGAACACGAATAGAATCCAGAAGTGAACAACTTTTTCAAGATGGAATGGTAGAAGAGGCAACAATGTTGGGCAAAAAGTACGACTGGGACAGCGAGGCCATGACGGGTAATATTTACAGGCTCGTTCATGAGTACCTGCTCGGTAAAATAACGCTTGAGGAAGTGAAGCGAAAATTCGCTGTTCGAGATTGGCAGCTCGCGAAGCGGCAGCTGACATGGCTACGCCGAAATCCCCACATCAGGTGGCTTGATCGTGAACAAGCGGCTGCGTTTTTGTCTGAGCGCCTCGAAAACTGGCACGAATCATGATATAGTCGGGTACAAGAGAATTATTCGGGGAAAAACATGATTGACGCGCTATTCGGTTCAAAGACAAGGGTGAAATTGCTCCACCTGTTCCTGAACAATCCAGGCAAGTCGTTTTACGTGCGTGAGATCACAAGGCTCATTGACGAACAAATCAACTCGGTGCGGCGCGAACTCGCGAACATGCTCGGCGTCGGAATCATTACGAGCGACACCGCCGACAACAAGTTGTACTACGAAGTGAACCAACGGTACGAACACTACGTGGCACTACGAGCCATTTTTGCCGATCAGCCAACGAAGACTGCGAAATCGGTAAAAGCCGCGGATGATTGGCAGCCGATCATCGAGCAGTTGCCTGGGGTGCGAATCGCGGTTGCCGCAGGTATTTTGGTGCAGGGCTCAGGCAGCAAGGTAGATTTGCTCGTCGTTGGCGCCATCGCTCCTGCGAAGCTGAAGTCGGCAATCAAATCCATAGAGCGTCTCGAGGGCAGGGAGTTAACGTACAGCGTGTTGCCATATGACGAGTTCTATTACCGATTGAGCGTTCGTGATAAATTTATAACAGAGATAGTGAACGGCGGGCACCAGGTAGTGGTGGATACGGATAACGTGCTCAAGAGTCAGAAATAAGGAGAAGCAATGTTTGATATCGAATACAAGGGCGGCAACGGCATCGTTATCGCCACCAAAAAAACGGAAGTCGTTATCGACCCGAAATTGTCAGTGAACGGCTTGAAGGATCTTTCCGTCAAGGATGCCGTTGAGCTCGCGACCGAAGCGCGCTTCATGATAGCGAGCGACGACGCGAAAATCGTCATCGAAGGTCCGGGTGAGTATGAGGTCGGCGACGTCTCGATTCGGGGGGTAAGGGCAACGCGTCACATAGACACGAGCGCTGACGAGCCCGTCAGTACGATGTACCGGCTCGAAATCGGTGACATGCGTATCGCGGTCCTTGGCAACGTGGCTGCCAAGCTGAGTGAGGACCAGATGGAAGAAATCGGTGTCGTGGACATTCTTATCGTGCCTGTTGGTGGCGGCGGATACACGCTGGACGCGGTGAACGCGGCAACGGTCACGAGGCAGATCGATCCACGCGTGGTCATTCCTGTCCATTACGCGGACGATGGCGTCAGGTACGAGGTGCCTCAGGATGACGTCGAACTGTTCGAAAAGGAACTTGGGTCTCCCGTGGAAGACGCTGGAAGCAAATACAAGGTGAAATCCTCGTCAGTCATCCCTCAGGTATTGACGGTCGTCAAGCTAAGCCGAGGGTAGGAGCCAAGTCAAATCAAAAACCCCCGAGCGGGGGTTTTTGATTTTTGGTGATTTATTTTGCCGGAGAAAGGATGCCCTTTTTCTTGAGCGTTCGGATAGCCTGAGTACTAAGGGTCATGGTGACCTTCTGGCCGTCAACAACGAAGGTTTTCTTCTGTAGGTTCGGCTTGAAGACGCGTTTGGTGCGTCGCAAAGAAAAGCTCACATTGTGGCCGAACTGTTTGCCTTTTCCAGTAAGTTCGCAGCGTGCTGCCATTTCTTTACTCCAATTAAATTAACAATCCGAACCATTGTAATCAATTTTCGCACCCCTGTCAAGTCCGTACTGGAAATCTGTTCCAGGGTGATACAATGAGGGTGATGAGTATAGATATCTTGCAACTGGCAGTCGTTCTTGGGGTGATTCTCGTGTCCATGACGCTTCATGAGGCCATGCACGGCTTCGTGAGCTATTGGCTAGGTGACGATACGGCAAAATTACAGGGGCGGTTGACGCTGAATCCTATAAAGCATATCGATCCCTTCCTGACGATTCTCTTGCCGTTGACGCTGGCGATCGTGGGCGCGCCGATTTTTGGGGGTGCCAAGCCTGTGCCGTTCAATCCGGAAAGGGTACGAGGCGACGAATGGGGTGTCGCGGCTGTCGCGCTTGCCGGCCCCCTGACTAACTTGGTCCTGGCATTCGTCTTGTTCGGCGTTGGTACGCTGCTTGGCTTCAACCTTACGGATTACGGCTACGTGTCAGTCGAGGAAATGATCCTTACGTACGCCGTGTTCATTAATCTTGGGTTCTTTGTCTTTAACATGATTCCAGTGCCGCCGCTCGACGGTTCCAGGGTGCTCTACGCCCTTGCGCCCGACTTTGTCAGGAGGGGCATGGAGTACGTCGAACAATACGGGCTGATATTCGTATTCGCGATCGTCCTTCTCGCAAGTTCGGTCATAGGGTCGTTCATGCTTGCCGTGATTAGCGCTATCATCAGCGTCTTCGCCAAGATTTTCATGCTCGGATAGTCTATAATAGGTACTGTCCCAAGGTCGCCATGACGTGTAAGATTTTCCTAACACAACGATAGGGAGTTCAAATGATTTATTTCCGTGGAAATACTTTGAGAGCACCCACCTTGCACTAACGCGGGGAATATCGTACGTCATGTGCCTCACCTTGGGGCTTTTATGCGTTCCGGGATGTGGCGCAGTTGGTAGCGCGCACCGCTGGGGGTGGTGAGGCCGCTGGTTCAAGTCCAGTCATCCCGACCATGGTATTATTGAGAAGTAAACAGGTAAAACAAAAAACGATGAACCAACGAATCGCTGTCCGTGCCGTCGTAAGGCAAGGTGACAAAACACTGCTGCTCCGGCGAGCGAACGGACGTGTTTCCATATTGGGCAAGTTCGAGCTGCCCGGCGGCAAAATAGCGTACGGCGAACAGCCTGAGGACGCGTTGCGCCGCTATCTTCATCATGATGTCGGCGTGCACGTACGCGTTGCCGAGCTTGCCGACGTCGTCACCTACGTGGATCGAGATGACCGGGATATTCAATATGCGATTATCGTGTACGCGGTTGAGATGGCAGAGGGGCACCATGCCTTGAAACTGAGCGGGAATTACGACAAGTACGTTTGGCAATCGATGCAAAATACGCAACAAAATACGACAACCGATTTAACACAACTATTGTTGGGTATCATACAACAACAAGGAATTACAGATAACAGTATAAAGTCATTTATTCATAACGATGTAGCAAAGTCTACGGAAAGCGATGCGATTATCTATACTGACGGTGGTTCCCGAGGTAATCCTGGTCCGTCCGCTTCCGGATTCGTCATCATGGATTCGTCTCAGAAAATCATTGCGGAGGGTGGCGAGTTCTTGGGTATCACCACGAACAACCAGGCTGAGTATCACGGCGTGCGGATCGGCTTGGAGAAGGCAAAAGAGCTTGGGTTGAAGAAAATCGACTTCCGTCTGGACAGCATGCTCGTCGTCAATCAGATGAACGGTGTCTATTCGATCAAGAACAGGGATCTTTGGCCGATCAATGAGCGCATACGGGACCTCATGGGAAACTTCGAAAGCGTCACGTTCAGGCACGTTCCCAGGGAGTCGAACCAGCTAGCAGACGCGCAGGTGAACCGCACGCTCGATGCCCAAGAGCGAAGTGGTGTATAATAGCGACTGACAGTTCGTTAGATGATCGCTTTGCCTATGGCGAAGAGGAAAGTCCGGGCAGCGCAGGACATGACAGTTGCTAACGGCAACCGGGGGCAACCCTAGGGAAAGTGCCACAGAAACGAAACCGCCTCTTCGGAGGTAAGGGTGAAAGGAGTGGGGTAAGAGCCCACAGCGACATACGGCGACGTATGAAGGAGGTAAACCCTGTCAGCTGCAAGGAGGTCTGCGTCAAATGGGCGGTCCGTCCGCAGGCCGCTATCCGCTTGATCTTGCGAGCAATCGCAAGGCTAGATAGATGATCATCCACGACAGAACCCGGCTTACCGATGGGCTGTCACCTAAAATGACCTCCGTTCACGGAGGTCATTTTAGTTCGTTCGTCTTGCGGCTACTTGGTGACCGTTTTGACGATCGCGGTGAAGGCCTTCGGTTCGCTTACGGCGATTTCCGACAGGACTTTCCGGTCGAGCTGGCTGTCGGCTGCCTTCAGGGCTGCGATCAGCTTCGCGTACGTGGTGCCGTTCTCACGAGCGGCTGCGTTGATACGGGTGATCCATAGGCCTCGCAGGTCACGTTTGCGGTTGCGGCGATCCCTATAGGCATATACCAAGGCGCGGATGACCGCTTGCTTGGCAAGGCGGAATGAGCGCGTGCGGTTATGCTGCATGCCTTTCGCGGCTTTGAGAATCTTCTTGTGTTTGGCGCGTGCAGTGACGCCTCGTTTGACTCGCATGAATTATACTCCTAGCGCTCGTTTAATGTTCTTGGCGGCCGAACCGGTAACGGTTGCCGAGGTACCGATCGCACGCTTGCGGCTCTTGCTCTTCTTTGCCAGAAGGTGGGTGCCGAAGGCGCGACGGCGGGTGAGCTTACCGGTGCTGGTAAGCTTGATTCGCTTCGCGGTGCCTTTGTGGGTCTTTAGCTTTGGCATTATTTACTCCTTATTACGACGCTCAGATTGCGACCAGCCATCTGAGGTTGCTGCTCCATAACCGCGTCATCTTCCAACATCGTCGCGATCTTGTTGATCATGTCGTATCCAAGCTCCTTGTGGGCCATCTCGCGGCCTCTGTAGAAGATTTGGATTCGTACCTTATGGCCTTCCTGGAGAAAGCTTCGTATTTTGCGAAGCTTGATCTCGAGGTCGCCTGAGCCGATCTTAAGACCGAACCGCATTTGTTTCAGCTCGCTTTGCTTGCTGCTCTTGCGATTTTTCTGCTGTTCCTTCATCTTTTGGTACTGGTATTTGCCCCAGTCGATGATTTTTGCAACAGGTGGGTCGGCGTTCGGGGATATCTCGACCAAGTCGACTCCTGCATCGTTGGCGCGTTCAAGCGCTTCAGCCCGTGACATGATGCCCAGCTGCTCGCCGTCGCTGCCAATCACACGAAGCTCGGATGCCCTGATTGCCTCGTTGATGCGAATGGTAGTGTTGATCGTCGATCTCCTCGTTGTTAGATACTGGTTGACTACTGACGTAGTTTGAGCGTTTACTCGCAAACTATCATATCAGATATGACGCCTCTATTCAAGAGGTTTATCCACGATACTGCAATGCTTCCGCGATATGCATTTTTTGGATCGTCGCGTCACCGTCCATGTCGGCGATCGTTTGCGCCACTTTGATGATTTTGAAATAGCTGCGAGCACTCAGCCCAAGGCGCTCGCCGGCGGCATTGAGGAGCTGTTTGGCGTCTTCTTGGAGGGAAAACAGCTTGTGTACTTGGCTGCTCGTTAAGGAACCGTTGTATATCATACTACTTTCATAACGTAATTCTTGTGCTTTTCGCGCTCGTTCAATGAACTCTAAAGCTGTTAAGTGTTGTTCGTTTTGCTTCGCCTTTTGTTCGAGTAGCGTTTCGTTTGGTACTCGTGAAACGCCGACGATCAGATCGATGCGGTCGAGGAGCGGACCCGACAGACGCTTCTGGTAGCCGATGATTTGGGTTGTGCTACAGCTGCATTCTTTGGTCGGGTCGCCGAGATAGCCGCACGGGCAGGGGTTCATGGTCGCGACAAGCATGAAATCCGCCGGGTAAACGACCCGTCCCCCTGCTCGCGTCACTGCTATTTTCTTGTCTTCGAGGGGCTGTCTGAGCGCTTCTAGCACTGAGCGGGGGTATTCGGGCATTTCATCCATGAACAGGACGCCTAGGTGGGCTAAACTGATTTCTCCCGGCTTGGGCTTTGTGCCGCCACCTATGACCGCTACCGGGCTTGTGGTGTGGTGAGGCGCTCTGAAAGGCCGGGAAGCGACGATTTCGCCGTCGACCTCGCCAGCTATGCTGTGCAGCTTCGTGACGGCAATCCGTTCGTCGGGGGTGAGCGTGGGCATGAGACCGAGAAGCGTTTTCGCAAGCATGGTCTTGCCTGCGCCAGGTGGGCCGCTCAGCAACATGTTATGGCGGCCTGCGACGGCAATCGTCAGTGCTCGCTTCGCTTGCTCTTGCCCATGGACGTCATCAATGAGAGGCGCCGATGCGCCTGATGCTTTCGAGCGATCCTCGCTGTCGGCGGTGGGACTAAGTCGCGCTTCTCCTTTAAGGTGTAAGTAGAGCTCTTTGAGGGACGCGATTCCAATGACAGCGATGCCGTCAATAAGACACGCTTGATCGGCGTTCGTCTTGGGGACGTACAACGTCGAAACGCCTGCTTTCTTCGCGGCTTCGGCAATGTTGATAGCGCCCCGTATTGGCCTGAGTGATCCGTCGAGCCCGAGTTCACCAGCAAAAACCGCGTCATTGACCTCGTTCTGACGGACCTGGCCGCTGCTGATAAGGAGAGCCAGCGCGATAGGTAAGTCGAACTGAGCCCCATCTTTTACTAGCTCCGCGGGCGCCAAGTTGATCGTTATCTTTTTCGCGGGGAATTCGAGCAGGGAGTTCCCGATAGCGCTACGGACCCGCTCCTTCGCTTCGTCGACGGACTTCGTGCCCATGCCGACGATTTGGATCGCCGGCAGGCCTGATTTCGCGTCGCTTTCAACCTCGACCATCGAGCCTTCGAAGCCGACGGGAGCGACCGTATGTACTCGTGCCACCATAATGGTGCTTAT